>JAKLQX010000093.1 GCA_022013085.1 Candidatus Omnitrophota bacterium
AACCGATGAATGTAAGCGACTTAACCTGTTATATTTCAAAAGGTTAATCTGATTTTAGTATTTTCTTAAGAAATTTATCATTTTATCGTGTTTTTCCACTTTATCAGCTTCTCGATGTCTAAAACTGTAAAAACCGGATAGTTCCTATAATCGCGCCTTGGCTGAATCCAGCCTTTCTTAATCCAATAATATAAAGTCTCACGATGAACTCCTAATACCTTTGCTGCCTGTGTCATATTGTAAATCTTGGCAGATCTTTTGATGCATCTTCGGAATATCTTTTTGTCCCATTCTTCTATTTGACTCTCGACTATTACTGCCTTTTTTGTTCTTTTCTCTAATAACTCCTCTAGGCATCTTTTATCTGCTTCTAATAAAATCTCTAGAAGTCTTTTAAGTCTCCATTGCCCTTCGCTTTCGTCGAGACAAACCTTTACCTTCTTCTTAACAGAAAACCGCTCCTTTTTTAAAACCGTTCATAGTCACCTCCGTTTTATTTGCTATACTAATTAATTTTTAGTAATTCCCTCTTTTCAACCTGATGCCAAAGTAGAAAGATCACAAAGGCAGCATTTCTTACAAGAAGAACGCTCGCCAAGAGATTACCTAAAAGCCGTGGATGAACTTAATCCTGTTGAATCCGAAGATGCCAAAGAGCAGCCAGAAGAAAAACCAAAGCTTCAAACTAATCAAAAATCTTATTCAAAAACCGATCCCGATGCCTCAACTATCCGTCGTAAAGATAAACCGCTGCAGCTTGCCTATAAGTAGCATATCAGCGTGGATAATGGACCGGCCAGAATTATTTCTGCTGCGTTACTACCTCTACTGCAATAGCTGATGAACATAAGCTGCCGTATTTAATCAGCAAGGCCTTAGATTAGCTTTTAATGTGGCTTAGGCAACAGACTCATTATCAACTAGTTGCGCAAATGGCGCTCCCGAGCACTTGCGTCCCTTCGAATAGTTTCTTAGCCCTTTATCCCAACAGCCAAGGCCCAATAGAAATATGCCTCCGGGTTAATTACTTTGAGCCTTTCAAGAATCTTATATTTTTCAGGAAGTATTATTCCTTGAATCAAAGATATATCAACGTTCTTTATAAGCCGTGGGTTTTCTTTTTCTTTAAGCACCCTCGCCATATATGCAATTCTTGCAAAGGCAACCTTGATATCCTGCTGGTCTATCTTTTGCCGTAAATGATTACCAACCTTATTCAGCCCATCGTTAATAAGCGCAATCTCGAGAAAAGAATTATCTGCGCCCTTAAGCAACGCCTGCGAATATTTAAACGCTATATCCGTAATATCATCCAAAACATCGTCGATAGAATAGGCTGTCCCACGAAAACCGTTCTCCTGTTGTACGGTATTCAAAAAACTCTGCATTATATCATCGATATCGCTTACGATCTTAAAAAGTTCTCCTAAATCAATAACCTGTTTTAAAACTTCCATTGCCCGCTTTTCGTTTAAGGGAATACCCATCGTCTTGGGCGAAACGGCTGTCATTTTATCGCCCAATAATCCCTCCGGCGTTGGAACCCAAACAATCATATCCGAACCAGAAAAAACCAGTGGAAGTTTCGATATATCTTTCTCGACCAGTTTCTTATAAGGATGCTCCGTAAAAACAACGTCTAAGAGCACATACTGCGGAAGTTTTGAGAATTGCGAAGCAAACTGAAATTTATAATGCGCCTTTGGTATCTTACTGTGACGCGGATCCTCTTCTACGGTATCGAACCATTCCGATGCCGATACCATCCTAACAAGCGTATCCTTTAAGCCTGCCCGTTCATTTGCCGGTAAAAGAATATCAATATCTACAGACAGCCGGGCTGGCGGAAAAATATGCAGAAGAATAGACGTTCCGCCCTTGAATATCAATCCTGGATAGACGCGAAGCAATTCACTTAATAGATTAAACGCGTAAACGGATTTCTCAAATATCCCCGGATCCTTAAAACCCAACTCTTTTCGCAAAGATTCTATCCGGTTGCGATCAGGTATCTGCTTTGTCATAAACATCCTTATTAGATATTACTTTCCCTGCATATTTTATATATGCGCCAAAAGTAACATTATTAAGTCCAATATTATCAATGAGTTGCGAAATTATGTCTCGAAAGTACCTCCGGCTTTTGGCATAAGTAATCAGGGCGCTAACATTGATCCTAAAAAGCCCATCGATACTACGCCACAACTCCCAGTAATCATTATCCGGCATAGTTAAATATTTGTCTTTGATTACGAAAAGATCGACAAGCATCTTTTCCAGGGTAGGTGTATGCCCTTTCCGAGGCGAACCCTTGATCAGTAACCTAACAACGATCGGATCACGCGTAATGTCAAAATCTTTAGGCGCCACCCGGCTAGCCTTTTCAACCATTACAAACCGATAATCGCGCGATATCCTGTCAGCAATAGGACGAATCGCATCCGCCTCTACCTCGACAAAAGTAATATTGTGCGTTTGCTGGTGATGATAATAGGGTTGAAAATATAAGGTGTTCCAAACAAGGAAGTCGAGATCAGGGTACTCTTTTTTCAAAAGTTGCCGGATCTCAACCACGCGACTTTTTTCATCCATGCGGAATTCTTTCGCAACAGAACTATATACCCCTCTACCCGCGGAGAAAATTATTTCGCTCTTCTTCAATTCCTGAAGATAATTTTTGGCAAGCTGATTGCTAATCCCGACCGCCTTCACCACTTCTTCAAGAATAAAATACCTATGCTTCTCGGCGTATTCTTTAACTAATGCTCGTTTATTCAAATCACACCTCACTTCCACCAATACAAAACTTCCTTAATAATTCCTACGGGATTTAATGAATTTTTCCAAATCCTGCGGTTTCACCCGCCATTGGCCGATCTTGGTCGCTTTGATCTTTTTGACCTGAATCAAATCCCGGATCCATTCTTCAGTGACGCCGAATTTCTCGGCAATATCCCTAACGCTAAGATATTTTTTGAAATCGTCTACCATAACGGCTCACCTGTGCTGGTTTCTTTGAGTTTTTGACCATCTGAATACAATTTCAAATACTTACTATTAGTCCATATTGTATATCTAGAGAAATCAATAGTCAATAAAAAGAGTCTGGCTTCACCCGCGACTGGCTTGTCGTTCCCGAAGGCTTCCTGGGTTGTGTAGCCCTTCCAGCCGGCTGCTTCCATCGTAGAAGTGGCATCTTCTAAACTAGCCATAGGCTTAATAAAGATAAGCAAAAGAATACAGAACATTATTAAATAGCTCCATAAAATCGAAAAATTAGTTTCCTTAACAGATCTCCACAAAGCGGTCAACAGTCCAATAAGAAAAACGGCTAAGCCTATTTTGGTCTCAAAAAATAGGAAATCTATTATTGACTTGGCGTTAACCAAACCAACAACTTCAAATGCCGCTTCTGTGGGAGATATACCAGTGGGGATCATTTTTACAATTCTCCATTCCATGCATAATTATCTATCAATTTTTTCCAAAATTTAGTAATCATTCACACTTTTAATCTTATTTTTTTGAAGCCAATTATCAATTTTTCTTATATCAAATTTCACAAGCCGGCTTATCTTAATAAATGGAATTTTTCTCTGACGAATCCACAAATAAATTGTAAAAACACTTAGGCCGGTATAAACCGATAACTCTTTAGGAGATAAATATCTTTTTTCCATAAACTTATTTTTGAATTAACATCATTTTTGTCAGTAAATAAAAAACCTCATGCCCGTAGCCTGAGGACAGAGTAGTTCCTTTTTATTTTTTGTTACTTCAAAACTTCTATTTAACTCTAAAATCATTTACACCCTCGAAAGTAAAAAAGATAGCTTTTTGGGCTATCCTTTCTTTCCAAGAAGTGTAGTACTGCTTCCTTCGGCTTGCGTTATTCTAGTGCTACGGGACGCCTCATACTGAAAAAGCCCTTTGAGGAAGAGCAAGGTCGTCCTGTAGGTCTGAACCCATTCGTCAGCCGAATGTCTTAATATAGACTTTAGGCATAATTTTTTTATAACTCCTTGATTTTGTTTAAGATTTAAAGAATTTTGGGTTTCAAAAAAGAAAGAATTAAAGGGGGCGAAAAAATCAAAAGAAAAAATCTCTTTTCGGGCGATTTTGATGTTTTTAAAAAGCAGCCCGGCGAGTTCTTTTTTAGTAGCAAAGTCTATCTTTTCTTTGCTATCATCATACCCGTCAAGAAAGTCTTTTACCCTGTTAATATACCCTTCTGACCGTTCTCTTTCTATCTCTCTAAGCTCATATCCTGCAAGGAGTTTCTTTAAAGTTTCTTCTTCAGTCCTGAGACTTGAATTTTTCTCACGATATACGTCTTCACTGAGCAAATTTTCCAGATAAGCGTCCGTCAATTTGGATTGCTTTTGCTGGTTAATTTTAAGCTTATCCTTGACCTCAGAGAGGTCTATTTTTGTGTTTTCTGCAAAAACTGGAAAATTTGCGCCGTTTTGCAAAGTCCCTGTCGTCCATCGGCTTTGTTTTAGGCGCTCATTTTGGATTAACTGAGCAACTATCTTTGTGGCTTCTGGCTCTATATCCTCTGCCTTCAGTGCCCTGTTGGTACAGTTAATATGGCTTGAATGAGGACCGGAGCAGCGATACCAGCGTTTCTTCCTATTTAAGCGATGATTTGATATGGATGAGACACCTGTATATCTATGGTTACACTTTACGCAAGTGATAAGGCCTGTCAAAAGATACTCTTGATTTTTTACTCTCGGCCGCCACGTCCGTGTTTTATTCGCTAACAGCTTCTGAACCTCTGCGAAATCTGTCTCGTCAATTATCGGCTTATGCCGTCCTTGTGCAACAAGAATCTTTGACGGGTCATTTCTGATATACTTGTAATGTTTCTTTGTTTTTTGGTTTTTGTCGTAATGCTTTTTATTCCAGACAATCTTCCCGGTGTATATTTGGTTTTTAAGTATATCGCAGATAAACTTATTGTAAAATTGTTTGCCTGTTCTTGTCTTGTAACCCTTTTTATCAAGGTATGCCGCTATATCGTGTGTACTCTTACCGGAAAGATACATTGTGTAAATCAGCTTAACAATATTTGCTTCTCTCTCTTCAGTCTCTAATAGCTTCTTGATCTTGTTGTAAGTATAGCCAAACGGCGCAAACCTTGCGCCTTGCCAGTTGCCTTGTTGAACACCTTTAATCATTCCGGGAAATACCCGCTCTGCAATTCTGTTACGTTCAAACTCTGCAAACGAACCAAGCTGTTGAAACATCAGCTTACCCGCTGATGTTGTGGTATCAAATGGCTCTGCTGCTGACTTAAAAGCTACACCATACGAAGAAAGCTCATCAACCAACATAAGCAAATCTTTAAGATTACGACTAAAGCGATCTATCTTGTGGACCAATACAAGCTCAAACCTCTTTGCCCTCATATCAGCAAGCAACTGCTGCAAGGCAAGGCGACGCGTAGAATATGCGCTTATGCCATCATCGCAATAAACTTTGAAAACCTCATATCCTTCGCGAATAGCAAAAGACTCAAGGTATTCTCTTTGAACTTCAAGGGAATACCCTTCCTTTGCTTGATCTTCGGTTGATACTCTTATATAAACTGCGACATTCATAACTATACACCTATTTATTAAAATCAAAAAGTGTTTGCTGCCGTTCTTTTGGCTTACCGTTCTTCACTATTTCTAGTTTTTCGTTTATGCCAATTGCTCCTTTTTTAATCAATGTGTTATTGGCGCATTTTTCATTCTCATCAGCATATCTAACATAAATTTTTCGACAGTCTTCCATTTTAAATTGTTTTATTTTCTTTAAGCCATCGACGACCCCCGCCCATGTACCACCCTTAAAGTCAGACTCTGCTACATAAATATCGTTTGCTAACCCATAGATATACCTATTTCGTCCCATTGCCAATCCAACGCTCCATGGTAATTTGGGATGAAAAGTGCTTATCACGAGTATATCTCCATGAACAATTCTTTGGTAATGTTTTTTAAACCCACTGGAAAAAGTAAGGATTCCTTGTGGAAGCACAATAATACTTTGACCTTCATTTTCGAGTGCAATCTCTAATGATATTCTATCAACACCTTTTGCAAAGCCACTTACAATGACGTTTCCTTGCTCGACTAGTTTTTTCGTTATTTTTTTAGTAAACTCTATACCTTTATTACTCACATTCCTTGATCCAACAATCGCGACTTTTTCTTTATGAAATATTTCTTTATTACCTTTGATATAAAGCAAAGGCGGTGAATATTTCGTCCTCAAGTTATCTTTTAAAGTTTTAGGGTATTCCTTGGAATAAATAGGTAAAACCTCATATCCTTGGTTCAATAGCATATCGACTAAATAAGCATAGTTCGGTAATTCTTTTTTAGCGGTTGCAAGATCTTCGAGTTCTCGTTTGTTCAGAGAGTATGTCTCTATAAGTGTTTTTTCATCCGAATCAAAAAATTCTGCAAAGGTAAGTTTTTGCTCCTGCAGAATCTTAATGATAAGCGAATTTATTTTTTCAATCTTCCACTTTGAAAGATGTGTCAATGCAACCATATATGTATACTCGTTCATATTAAGCTTCATCAATTGCGTTGAATTATATCAATTTTTTAAGCCTTGATCTAACGGCTCCTTTATTCCTTTTGAAGCATTCAGATAGATCCTTTACATTCATTCCCGCATTATGTAATTCTATTAACTTTTTATCATCTTCATCTGTCCAGGGCTTGTACGCATTAGCATCTTGCTTCCGTTTATCTTCAACAGTATAGATTCGTACCTTTGTAGCCCTGTTTTGCTGTATAGTAGATTCTTCAGGAGCATTCTCTCGCGGAGTATCCAAAGACAAAACACTAGCAGTATCCCCCATATTTCCGATAGTTTTTGCGATTACCAAGGGGGCCAACAAATTTATCTTATATTGAGCTAAGGTCTCAGCGATTTCTTTAATGGTTGCGCCACTATCAAAAATATCATCTATCAATAAAATATTCTTCCCTTCTATCTCTTCAGGATTTTTGTAATCAAACGCCTCATCTACATTTTCTTTTTTGTTCCAAGAATTTTGAAACACTTTCTGTGGTTTGGTCTCTTTTGCCTTACATAGATTATGAGAAATCGGAATTTTGAGAACTACAGATATTCTTTCGGCAAAATTTCCTACCAAATCTTTTGACTCCGTAGGTGGAACAAAAACAACAAGATCGAACTTAATATCTTGAAAGTATTTCCTGTAAGCTCTCAATGCCTGTTTCAGTAAAGAATCGGGAAAATAACCGCCTCTCTCGTATTTACATTTATGTATAACTGTACCAATACTTGAAAATCCATAATATGACGCGGCAACGCCATTAATTAATTTGAGTTTCTCGCTAGCGATGTTCAATGCTGGAAAATAATTATCATAAAACTTTTTAACCTCGAGCTCAAGCTCTGGAGAATTCTTCCAAAATACTTTTTTGTTTAAGCAAGTATCGCATTTGCCGCAAGATATATCAGTTTTATCCCCAAGATAATTTCTTAAATACTTCATTCGGCAAGTTCCACCTTCAATATATTCAATCATCTTATCGAGTTCGGCACAGCGAAATTTTCTCAATTTTTCAAAGGATGAAAAATCTAAGTCGGGAGCGTTGAATTGATATTCATATTTTTTCCTTTTTCCATATACCACTTCTTTGATAATACCTTGTTCGATTAAATCGGCTTTGATCACTCTAACCCGGGTTTGTTTTAGGTTGCTTTTCTTAACTAAACTTCTCTCTCCGAGTGGCTCCTGCGAATGTTTCAACGCGTCAATAACTTTCTCATATTGGTTTCTGGCAGGACGAGCTGTGTTTATAAAATGGTCTGGCAACTCTCTGTCAGAAGGATTATAAAATAGAATTATATCTGTATTCTTCCCGTCTCTACCTGCCCTGCCAATCTCTTGATAATAATGAATTGGGGATTGTGGAAACTGTGTATGAATAATAAACCTGACATCTTTCTTATCTATGCCCATACCTAGCGCATTAGTTGAAACAACACATTTGTATTCGTTATTCTTTAGCTTTAATTCGATTTCCTTTCTGGTCTCCCCTTCAAGACCAGCACTGTAAGCAATCGCCTTAATCCCCTGGGAAATAAGAAAATTGGCATATATATCTGTGTTAACTCGCGTACCAGTATAAATAAACCCCGTCCCTGATAGATTTTTTATAAAGTCAAGGATTCCGCCTAACTTATCTTCTTCTCGATCAACCCTAACAACCTGAATCTTAAAATTATCTCTTAGCAAACATCCTCTAATATACGAAATATCATCTGATTTTAGTTGTTTCGTAATATCTTCTGCTACTTTTTCAGTAGCCGTTGCGGTTACCGCTAAGACTGGAAAATGAATAGGTAAAAGTTTTACCAAATCAACTATTCTCTTGAAAGCAGGACGAAAATCATGCCCCCAAACTGATATGCAGTGAGCCTCATCTATAACGATTAGAGACAACTTAAAGTTTCTAACAGTTTCAATCCATTCGATATTTTCTTGGCGCTCAGGAGCAATGTACAAGATTTTGATTTTATTCTGCGAAGCTCTATCAAGAATCGCCATGTTTTCATCACTACTTTGCTCGCTATTAATACACTCTGCCGAAATACCTAACCCCTTCAAATAACTTACCTGATCCCTCATTAAAGCTATTAAGGGAGAAAAAATAACGGTTATCCCGTCAAACTGAGTAGCTGGAAACTGATAGCAAAGAGACTTCCCGAATCCAGTCCTATGGATTAGAAGAACCCTTTCCCCTCGTAGAATTTTATCAACTGTTGTCCATTGTTCGCTATAAAACGAAGTCAATTTAAATATTTGATTGAGTTTTTGTTCGGCTTCTGTCCTATTCATATTGCGCTATTGCTAACCTTCTAATTTATCTCTCCACTCTTTTATTTTTCGTACATCCTCTTCAGTAAAAACAGGATACTTCCGATAATCACGCTTCGGCTTTACCCACCCCTTTTCTATCCAATAGTAAAGCGTCTGCCTTGCGACACCTAATTCTTGAGCAAGCTTACTTACATTATATCTTTTCATAGCACGCTTATATTACACTTTTGGACAGTTTCTGTCAAGTTATATTTTAGGGGGGAATAGGCAAATCCTATTTCGGGTGGGTGGGGGAATTCCTTTTTCGGCTGCTTTTTAACAGCAGCTAGGGAGCTGATGCAGCGGCTTGCCGAAGGCAAGACGCAAAAACATCAAAATCGCCCCCGCCATTGGCGGTGCTTTGCCCCCGAAAAGAATTTCTTTTTTTCTTTTTGCCCCCTTTAATTTTTTGTTTTCAGAAACAGAAAGAAAATCACAATGTCAAAAGAATCAAAAACTTACAAAAATATGCCTAAAAAAATCTACATCCGAACCTACGGCTGACCCTTGGTTTGTTTTTTACAAGTTGTCTAAATCGTTCTTTTTCACAGCTTTTCAGGTTGAGCTGACTATATTGTGATTCATAATGCGCCGCGCCTGGGCCGGCGCTCCCGTATCTTGCTTGCACTG
>JAKLQX010000012.1 GCA_022013085.1 Candidatus Omnitrophota bacterium
AACTCTCTTGCTTAAAAATTTCTAAATTTAAAGCCGGCATAATCATACCTTTACCGTAATAGCAACTATTGCAGCCTTTCCTTCTATAGTAGTAACCTCAACAGTGTAAATTCCCGGATAAATATCTTTAAAAATAACAGTCGCCTCATCAGATGCGTAAGACTCAAGCTCAAGCTTATCTCTTAAAAGCGCAATTCTTAAATCTCTAAGTAATTTTTGGCTTTCTTTGTCTTTTATGGATACCTCAAGATTAAAGGTTTTAGCATTATTATTTTTTAGCTTTATTTCTACCCTAATCTTCTGAAAATCTTTTAGAATAGTTATCTCTTCCTTAAAATCTCTTATTTGACGGCTTCGTAAAATTGGAGCGGGAATCAGCTCTTGCCCGACAAGAACATCTCCGCTAGTTTGAATAATTTCAATGGCTTTTTCTTTAAGCTTAAGCAGTATTTCAAAAAATCCAGCCTCATTTTCGCCTATCACTAGTTTTCTGATCTTTCCTAATAGCTTATCCGGAAGATTAACAGTTAAACCAGTATGCATCGCAAGATGCACACCTACATATTCTGCGCAAACATCGCAATTAACTAAATGTTTTTCCATAAACAATTTATCTGCACTAGAAAGTTTTCCCTCAATAAAACAAACTAAATCCTCTTCATTTGGGTGTTTTTGAGTTTTAATCTGCCGCATACCCTTCCATTCAGAATAAATAAGCTTAGTAATCTTCTCAAAATAGTTATACATACAGCTCTCCCCCACTCAATAGACGCATTATTTAAGAAAATCTAACCTAAAACCTTTGTTTTTAAAACAATCTCGAAGTTTCTGGAATACTCGGCTCTTGCGCATATCCACTGCCCCACGGTTAAGCTTAAGATGATCTCTAATCAACTCTAGAGTTAAACCCTGCTCCAGAAATAACTCCATGAAATACTGCTCATCTGTATCAAGTAAATCTATGCATTCATGCAATGTTTTACGCCTATCCTGATCATTCAAAAATTCAACTGCTCCCATTGAAAGAGATGCAAGTGTATCTTGAAGTGAAAAACCTCCTTCATTTTCTGCATCAATAGAAATAGTAGATTTGAACCTACGCAAATAGTCAATGCTAAAATTAATCGTAACCTGCCTGAGCCAACTCGCCAAAGAACAATTATTTTTACCCTGATAAGTGGATAATTTCTTATAA
Source organism: Candidatus Omnitrophota bacterium (assembly GCA_022013085.1). Lineage (GTDB taxonomy): Bacteria > Omnitrophota > Gorgyraeia > Gygaellales > Profunditerraquicolaceae > UBA6249. The sequence goes on from JAKLQX010000012.1 coordinate 1,196, forward strand.
TTATCCTTAATTAAGGCGTGGAATATCTCTTGGTAAATATCTTCAACTTGATGGTCAGAGAAATTACGGCCTTTTACTGCTAGAACGCTATAAATATAATTATAAATTAGGTGGGAATAACGCGAAAGAAATTCAATCCAGGATTGCTTGTCCCCTTTAACGCAGCTTTGGGCAAACTCCAGGTCACTCATCAGCTGCATTATACAGCTAATTGCTAAAAAACCAATAATAATTAGTAAAGAAAGGGACGGTCCTATTTTTCTTTAGCTTAACTCAAGAAAAATAGAACCGTCCCCTAATTTCTACCACTTAAAATTACTTAAATAACGTATTTTTAATAATAAACGAAGCAAATACAATAGAAACCATGGACATAAGTTTAATCAAGATATTTAAACTTGGGCCAGAAGTATCTTTAAAAGGATCCCCTACTGTATCACCAACCACCGTAGCTTTATGCGCAGGCGAACCTTTGCCGCCATGATGGCCCTCTTCTACAAATTTCTTGGCATTATCCCAAGCACCTCCTGAATTAGCCATCATAACCGCTAAGACAAACCCAGTGACCGTTGCGCCCATCAGGAGCCCGGCAACCGCATCAATACCAATGAGCAAACCTACGGCTATCGGAGCAACAATCGCTAAAAGCGATGGAGCAATCATCTCTTTCTGTGCTGCCGCGGTTGCAATCGTTACACAACGCGCATAATCCGGCTTAGCTGTGCCCTCCATAATACCAATTATCTCTTTAAACTGCCTACGTACTTCTACCACGATCTTACCTGCTGCCCTGCCTACCGCGCGCATAGTCATAGAGCAGAATAAAAACGGCAACATTCCACCCAGAAGCAGGCCTACCAATACTGTAGGATTCATCATGCTAGTGTTTACATCTTTTCCTAAAATCATAACCTGATCCTTATAAGCAGCGATCAAAGCCAATGCAGTTAGTGCCGCTGAACCAATCGCAAAACCCTTACCAGTTGCCGCGGTAGTATTACCTAAAGAATCCAATGCATCGGTTCTCTTTCTAACCTCGGGTGGTAAATTAGCCATCTGTGCATTTCCACCGGCATTATCCGCAACCGGGCCATAAGCATCAGTAGCTAAAGTTATACCTAAAGTAGAAAGCATACCCACCGCTGAAATTGCAATACCATAAAGCCCGGAATTAAAATTTGCCGCGCCACCTGATGCAAAAAAACTGATCAGGATAGCAACGCAAACAATAATTACTGGAATAGCCGTAGACATCATACCTACGGCAATACCACCAATAATTACCGTGGCCGGGCCAGTTAATGATGCATCCGCGATAGAACGCGTGGGCTTAAATCCACTGGAAGTATAATATTCTGTACACAAACCAATTAAAACTCCCGCGACTAACCCCGCTAAAACCGACCAGTAAACTCCCAAATGCTCAACACCTAAAGAATATCTCACTAGAAAATATGAAATTACCGCAACAATTAAAGAACTAGTAAAAACACCTTTTCTTAAAGCTGCAAGCAATACTTTTTGACTTGCCTGTTCACCGCTTTTTACAAAGAATGTCCCAATAATTGAAGCAATAACACCCACTGCTGCCATAACCATAGGTACGGTTACGCCGGCAACGCCTAAGCCTGCGGCAACGCCTAATGCCGAAGTAGCCACAATCGAACCAACATAAGATTCGTAAAGATCCGCGCCCATACCCGCAACATCACCCACATTATCACCCACATTATCAGCGATAACTGCTGGATTACGAGCATCATCCTCAGGAATACCTGCTTCTACCTTACCTACTAAGTCTGCTCCTACATCGGCAGCTTTAGTAAAAATACCTCCACCTACCCTAGCAAAAAGTGCCATAGAACTGGCACCCATACCAAAACAAAGCATAGTAGAAGTAATGGCTGCAATTTTATCAGTTCCAAGCGGAATCGCATGACAAGAATAATACCAATTTAGAAAATAATACCAGATACTTAAATCTAATAATCCTAAACCCACAACCGTCAAGCCCATTACTGCTCCGCTTGAAAAAGCCACACGCAAACCAGAATTTAAACTCTTTGAAGCTGCCTGAGCAGTACGGTTAGAAGATTGAGTGGCAATATTCATTCCAATAAAACCGGACAAACCTGAGAAAATACCTCCGGTTAAAAATGCAAAAGGTACAAAAATTACCAAATAATTCTTCATCGCCATGGCCAAAAGAATAAAAAATACAACCACAAAAAAGATAGAGATTCCCAGATACTGCCTTTTTAAATAAGCCTGAGCTCCTACGCGCACAGCTTGAGCAATCTCTTTCATTTTATCCGTTCCTTCATCCATCTTTAAAATACTTAAAGCCAGATAAAGAGCAAAACCTAAAGCTAATATTGAACCTACTGGTGCCAACAACAATAAATCAAAACCCATTTTGCTTCCGCTCCTTTCAGATATATATGAATTATTTTATTATTTTTCGGTTTTCAAAAATTAGTATGCATGTTAACACACCTGCACTAGTTGTCAATAAGAATTACTGCAACTTTTGTTTTTCCTCAACTACTTCACCTTTAATATCGATAACTTTACCCCGGTCATGTCTAGAAACCGAACCACCATCTGCTTGGCGTTGGCTTTGTCTACCTGAGGCCAAACCACCACCTTCTGAACGCAATTGCTTGCTTATTCTTCGAATAAAAGCGTGTATTTTTATAATAAATAAAAGTATAAGTATAGCCTCAACGCCCAACCACAAACGAGTTGATTCAAAAATAAGTTTGCCAAAAAAAAGATTAAGAATTATAAGCATCGGCAATAAACATCCCGATTGGCCTGTAAATACAAAACCTGATGCCGGAATCAAAACTTCTCCCAATGTAAAAGTTCTTTAAGCTGACGTTTATCTAATGATTTAAAGCGGTCTTTTTCTTGTGGATAACCTAAAGCTATTAAACTAATTAACTTCATATCTTCTGAAGCACTTAAAAGAGCATTTACCTGGCTAGCGTAAGGTTTTTTATCACCCGCCACCCAACAGGAGCCAATACCTAAGGCTGTGGCTGCCAAAAGAATGCTACAGGTGGCAGCACAACCATCTTCAAGATAATATTTTGTGTCAACACAAAAAACCGCAATGCAAGCGGCTGCGCCAGCCATAAATCTGCCGTTTTCGGCTAATTTAGCCAATTCTGTTAATTTATGCTTATCTGTAACTACCACAAATTCCCAAGGCTGCACATTTCTTGCTGTAGGAGCAAACCTTGCAACATCAACTATCTCTTCCAGCTGGCTCCTT
>JAKLQX010000094.1 GCA_022013085.1 Candidatus Omnitrophota bacterium
AGCCTTAAGTTCACCAGTTTCAGTAAGAGCTACAGTTTGAGCCTTTTCATCTGCCACATAATCAAATCCCGTGCCTAAATCCACTCCTTTATATTTAGCGTCAATTTCATCACTTTCTGTTACTCGGCGGCCATTTAATTGCTCAACTATTTTCTTAGCAGTATAATATTTATCAGTGGATTCCTCTGCTGGGCCTGAAATAATCAAAGGAGTGCGCGCTTCATCAATTAATATAGAGTCTACCTCATCTACGATAGCATAATAAAAAGGCCGTTGCACCAATTCAGGGATTGAATATTTCATATTATCCCGCAAATAATCAAAACCAAATTCATTATTCGTGCCATAGGTTATATCAGCCGCATAGGCAATTTTTCTCTCTGTATCTGACATGTCATGCTGGATAGTGCCCACTGATAGCCCTAAAAATTCATAGATCGGCCCCATCCATTCACGGTCGCGTCGGGCTAAATAATCATTAACCGTAACAATATGCACGCCTTTGCCTAGTAATGCGTTAAGATATGCTGCCAAAGTAGCCACCAGAGTTTTACCTTCTCCTGTAGACATTTCGGCAATCCTGCCTTCATGCAAAATAATCCCTCCGGCAATCTGCACATCAAAATGCCTTAAACCAATAGTACGCCTGGCCGCCTCTCTGACAACAGCAAAAGCCTCAGGCAGGATTTCAGCAAAAATCTTATTCCGGCAATTTTTTAGTTTTTCTTTTAGTTTTTCTTTTTCTTCTGGCATTGCTACCAAAAGCATCTTTTTTTGTATCTCTTCTAGATCTAAAGTAATTTGCTCGGATTTAATACTTAAATGTTTTTTAAATACTTGAGTTTTGGCAGCAAGTTCTAGGTCAGTAAGAGATTGCACGCTAGGCTCACAAGCATTTACCTGGTTAACTATGGCAGCTACCTCAACCATCTTATTCATCGAAGGATTAGGCATCTCAGGATGCAAAACCATATTTAAACCAGGAAACTTCTTTCTAATGGCGTCCTGTTTATTTTTAAGTATAATTTTCTTAACTAACCCTAACACGAGCACCTCAAATTACTTCTTAACGCTGAACTTAAGATATGCTTCAATAAATTCATCTATTCCCCCGTCTAAAACCTTATTACTATCTCCAGTTTCAAAATCTGTGCGGTGATCCTTAACCAAATGATACGGATGCAAAACATAAGAACGGATCTGGCTACCCCACTCAATCTTCAATTTACTCGAGCCGATCTGTTTTAACTCTTCTTCTTTTTTCGCTTGTCCTGCTTCGTAAATACGCCCCTTAAGTATCTTTAAAGCAGTCTGTTTATTCTGATGCTGCGAACGCTCATTTTGGCATTGCGCAACAATTCCGGAAGGTAAATGTGTAATCCTTACCGCTGAGTCTGTCGTATTAACGCTTTGGCCTCCTGCGCCCTTGGAGCGATACACATCAATACGCAGATCTTTTTCATCCAGCTTAATATCCAAGTCTTCTTCAACATCTGCAATTACATCCACCGAAGCAAAAGAAGTATGCCTGCGCTTATTCGCGTCAAAAGGCGAAATACGCACTAGCCGATGTACGCCTCGCTCTGTCTTTAAATAACCGTAAGCATAATCGCCTTGGATTAAAATGGTAATATTTTTTATCCCGGCCTCTTCTCCGGGAAGGATATCAATTGTTTTTGCGGTATAGCCGCGGCTTTCGGCAAAACGCGAATACATTCTAAAAAGCATTCCTGCCCAATCACAAGATTCTGTACCGCCTGCCCCGGCATTAATGCTTAAGATGGCGCCATTTTTATCAAGTGGGGCGCCTAAAAGCGCTTGAAACTCTAATCTTTCTATAATGTTTAAAAGGTTTTCAGTATTGCGCGTTAAATCCAAAACCAGTCCTTTATCCTCCTCGCCTGCCAAAGGAATTAATTCCTTAAGCTCCTGATATTTTTTATAAGCTTGTTCCCAGGGATCTGTAATTGCTTTAAGGGTTTTTAACTCTTTAACTATTTTGGTAGAGTATTCTGCGTTTTCCCAAAATCCTGCCGCGGACATTTGACTGGATAGCTTATCTATCTGTTGATTCTTTGCCTGGACGTCAAAGATAACCTCTTAGATTTTCAATAGTTACCCCGATATTTACAAGCTTTAACTTAATTTCCTCAAGCATAATTTCTCCTTATGATTTTTTTATTCCTTTAAGGGCGAGCACAAATTCATCGCGGTTATCCGCTGCTTGCGCACCTTCTTCTTCGGTAATTTTTCCCTCCTGCACCAATTTAACCAATGATTGATTAAATGATTGCATGCCAAATATGACGCCATCATCAATAAACTGAGGAATCTCCCAAGTTTTTCCTTCGCGAATTAAACGGCTGATTGTCGGGGTTAAAAGCATAACCTCATAAGCAGGAATACGGCCTGTTCCGTTTTTAATAGGCACTAAACGCAATGAAATTACCCCTTTTAACAAAGTAGACAATTGGTTTCTTACTTCAATATGCTGGTGCGGCGGGAATAAATTGATCAATCTTTCTACAGTCTGAGAAGCATTAATAGTATGTAAAGTACTCAAAACTAAAACTCCAGTCTCTGCAACAGCCATAGCGCTAGAAACAGTATCATAATCTCGGATATTACCGATAAAAATTACATCCGGACTCTGCAAAGTAAAGGCTCTCAAAGCAGCTGAATAAGAAGCAACATCAGTACCTAGCTCTCGCTGATTAATAATGGATTGTTTATCTTCAAAAACAAATTCAATCGGTTCCTCAGCAGTTAGAACATGTTTTTTACAATTACTATTAATATATTCCACCATACTGGCAATAGTAGTGGACTTTCCGCTACCCATACTCCCGGTTAAGAGCACAAGGCCGCGAGTTTCAAGTGATAACCTTTTTAATACTTCAGCGGGAAGATTTAAATCCTCGAATGCCGCTATATTGTTGCGTACATTTCTAATAACAATAGACGGCCAATTCCTTTGCATAAAGATACTCACCCTAAAACGACGAGCGAGTTCATCAAGGTATATAGAAAAATCCACATCCAGCTTGTTTTTAAAGGCTTCACGCTGTTTAGGGCTCGTGAGTTGCTCCATCGCCAACATAACATCCTCTACACTTAAGATCTTGTCATTTACGGAAACAATCTTACCATCAATACGAAAACGTGTTGTGCCTCCCGCGCGGTAGAAAAGGTCGGAAGCACCCTTAGTTATCATCTCTTGCATTAATTTTTTAATATCCATATTTTCCTCCCAATTCATTATATCACTTTATCCCCTTTTAATGTAGGATTAAATTCCATGTATTTAGCAAACATAAGGCGGCTTTGGGCATCTAGCGCGGGAGTAGACCCCAAAACCAATATAATAAATGGTACAAAACACCACTCTAAAACTAAAATTATATTTTTAAACCAACTAATACCTTTAGGCCGAGGCGGTAAAATTGTGCGGCTTAAAAATATCCAGGTAAGGCTGGTTAATAACGTAAAATTAAATAGTAAACCGGTAATTTTCGGCAAGTTGTAAGCAATGGCTGTTTGGCTAAAGAATACCCCACCGAAAAAAATAGGCAAAGGGCCAATTAAAACCAAAATAACTGCCCAAACTGCCCAAGTAACATGGCTTTCTAAAAGATGGAATAACCTTCTTAACTTCTTTAGTAGCGAAATATGCTTATTCCCTAAAAATCCACAGGCTACAAATGGAAAATTTTCTACGCCCCAGGCCCATCTTCTTTTCTGTTTATACTGCATAACCATGGTGCGCCAAATATTGCTAGAGTATGCCACATCCATGGAAACTGTAATGTACAATGGAATTACGCGATACTCTCCATTATAATGCAGAAAACCTTTCCAATAAATTACCGAGTCATCAGAAATCATATTGGTCGGCCAATAATTAATTTCTACCAAAGTTTTAAAGCTCATGCTATGGCTGGAAAATGTCACAAATTTTTCAAGGCGCATACTCTCGATCATTTGACAAAATGAACCACTTATTTCAACTAATCTAGCAAAAGACGGTGCCTGCCAGATATTATTGTTATAAACCGGCATAGGCTGATAACTGGCCTGATGTGGTTTATCAGAAGTTAAAAAATGGTAACTCAGGCAGCCAAAATATTCAATCTCAACGCAAGTGTCTGCGTCAAAACATGAAACAAGCACATCTTTATAAGCAATTTTACGCGTATCCATAAAACTTCTGGCAATTTTAGCTGCCCAAGTAGCATTCGCGCCTTTAGTGCGGTTTTCCTCAGGCAATGCGTCAGGGTGAAAAGTGGATAAATAAACTCCGAACTTATCGCTAAACTCTTTTTCTAAAATCAAGGCGTTGCCTCTTGATAATTTATTTCTTTCTTCGAAAGACATAACAACAATAATCTTTTCTTTCGGATAATGTATTGCCTCTAAAGCTGCTAATGATGGCCGCAAAACTTCCAATCCTTCATTACAAACCGGAAATATCACTAACTGATATAAATCTAGCCAACCCTTATCTTGGCCTAAAGACATGCAGCGATTTAGCCAATTAGCACCCTTTTGGCGAGCAAGCCTGTGATGAGCCATAATCAAAAGAGTGGTTAAGTAAACCGTGCGAATAATCCAATAAAAATCAAAAGTAATGATAATAATCGCGCTTGCTATTGGATACACAATAGATAACAAAATAAGCGAAATAATTATACCCCAGGATAACCCCCCGGGTATAATCTCAAAAACACGCTTTAGAATTTTCGCTTTATTCATTTTACTTTCCTCGCATCAGGTCTTCCAACATAAAAAGATCGGTATTCAACTCTAGCCTATAAAGGTTGCTATTAATATCCCCGCCATTCATATAAGGCAGGGTAAAATAAAGTGTATCGCGCTTTTCGTCATAAAAAGATACCTTGCTTTCTTTGTCCAAATCCACCAGATTAACTGGCTCTGCCGCAGCCCTAGCTTCAATTACCGCGACATGCTTATTAGTTATCACTACCAGATGATAACTATCCGAATGCCAGAAAACTGTTGAAACTTTCTCTCGCATATAATTAATAATTACAGGTGAATCTGAATATTCATAGTTATCTTTCGCGTCAAAAAAGATTACAATAATCTGCTGAGAGTTAAAAATAAACAGCTTGGTTTTATCTTCTGCAACATCCCAACCTTTAATATCTGTGAAGTTCATTGGGATGCCGGCAATATCCTTAAAATTACTGCCATCTAGATTCGACTTATAAACAACCCTATTTCCCGGATCCAGATAATAAATTGCCTCCTTCTGGGCATCAAGGCGGAAAGAAGAAAATTTCTCCTGGCTTAACTGCTCTAGATTAGGCCTTAAAGGAAAGAGAATAACCTTATCCACACGGCTAACCTTACCCTCCTCCACATTAACCTCCGCCTTCCAAGGATAATGCTTAGCTAATTCTAAGGTAATTTTATAAGCCCCCGGGATAAGTTCCTGAATGCTCACCGGAGTTTTTTGAGTAATCATTTTATTATTAAGGTAAACCTTTGCCCCTTCGGGCTGAGTCTTTATATAAATTAACCCGGTTTTTACAAATTTCTTAGTACGCAGGTTTAACTTATAGCCCAAAGCGAATGATAAAATAAAAGGCAAGCCCACAATAAATAAAAATACGCTTGAGTAAAATAAAAAACCTCTTATTCTCTGAAAAGTATACGTCGAGTCAACCACGGTTCTCTAGCCTCCGATTAACGCTCTTTTACGTAACAACTGATGGTAAGCCAGGGCAAACCTATGCGCCTCATCGCGCACCCTGCGTATTAAGTTTATTGCCGGAGTATCTTCTAGAAATTTTAAATGACGAGATTTACAACTACTATATATATACTCGTCTTTCCTGCCCCGTAGGCCATTCGCAAGCGTAATGTTACGGGGTTTAGCGATACTGACTACAGGAAGCTTAAGATGCAAATATTCAAGCTGCTTAACTGCCGTCTGAAGCTGCCCCTTCCCTCCGTCGATAAGCAATAGATCCGGCAAAACTCCCTTTTCTTTAAGAATACGGCTGTAACGCCGGCGCACTACTTCAGCAAGCATTTTATAATCATCAATACCGCAAACAGTTTTTATGCGAAAACGCCGGTAATTATTCTTATCAGGAGCTCCATTATAAAAACTTACCATTGAACCAACAGCCTGATTCCCGGAGATATTAGATATATCAAACCCTTCAATCCTTATGGGCAGCTTGCTTAAACCTAATTTATTTCTTAAATCCTCCGACTCTTTTTTGCGGTTTACCCCTCTTGGGCCAGAAACGCCTAGCGATTCGGATAAAACTGTGATCTGATCACGTAATCTAGCCGCCGCCTCAAAATCCAAAACCCGAGATCTATCCTGCATGGAGCTAGTTAAATTACGAATTAACAAATCAGTTTTTCCATTTAAAATTAAAATGATATTATCGATATTACGCGCATATTCTTTGACGCTAATTGCGCCAATACAACAAGCAGGACAAAGGTTTATTTTATGATAAACACAGCTTCGCTTAGGCATGCGCTTACATGACCTGTAGGCAAAACCGCTTGACCTGATAATCTTAAGAGCGTTTTTTAATAACTTAGCATTAGTATACGGGCCGATGTACAAGCCTCCCAAATCATCTTTCTTGCGCGTGATATAAATGGCAGGAAAATCTCCACCGGAAATCTTAACAAAAGGAAAGCTTTTATCATCCCGTAAAGAAACATTATACCTGGGTTTAAGTTGGCGAATAAGGCTGGCTTCAAGCAACAAAGCCAGATCTTCACTTGCGCACAATTTAAGTTCCACATCTTGCGCCTTTTGCATAAGAGCAGCGGTTTTACGCGAAAGATCTGTGCGTAAATAGCTCAACAACCTTTTCTTTAAATTCTTAGCCTTACCTACATATTGCACAACACTCGCGGCATCACGTATCAGATAAACACCTGGAGATTCATAAGCAGATAAAATCTTTTCTTTTAATGTTTGCGGATAATTCATAAGCTTAGAGTAGGGAGGTTTAAACCTCCCTACTATTGTTAATAACTTATAAAAATTGCCTTTGATTTTTATGGAGAAACCAATGTATAAGTTCTTTAAGCTCAGTTACGCGAAAAATAAAACAAAAAATAATATAAGAAAGCACCCCGCAAAATAACGCCCAGATAAAATTTAATGCGCGGTTAACCAAAAAACATACCACTGCCATGCAAACCGCTGCAGCGAGCATGCGTAAAAAAGCAGGAAATATCTTTTGCTCTCCAAACCCTCCCAACTTGCGTTTAAGAATAAAAAATAGGAAAAAAAACGTATTTATCCCTGAAATAGAGGTAGCCAGAGCCAGGCCCCCAATTTTAAGCGGAAACATCAAAATCGCATTAAGCATGATATTCATAATTAGGGCAAGAAAGGCAACCTTAGCAGGAGTAACCGTATCTTTTAACGCGAAAAAACAAGATTGCAATATCTTCGTGCCCGCATAAGCAGACAAACCAATACTGTAATAAAATAAAGCATTGGCAGTAAGCAACCCGCTAGCCAAATCAAATTTTCCGCCGCCAAAAAGAGTAAAAACTAACCTATCCGCTAAAACCATAAAGATTACAGTCGCTGGCAACATTACAAAAAAAACTATTCTTAATCCCCAAGAAAGAGTAATTTTAAGGTTTTCCCGGTTCTCCTCTAATACTTGCGTAGACAAAGTAGGTAAAATCGCCTGCGCTAAAGAATTGCTAAAAATACCTATGGGAAACTGAATAAGCCTGTATGAAAAATAGAGCACCGCAACCCCGCCATCCCCTACAATTGCCGCTAATGAACCAAAAATTGAATCCACAAAATTATTTAACTGATAAATACTGGAACTTGCCAGGCGCGGCAACATTAATTTGCCGACCTGAACTGCCCCGGGATGCTTAAAATGCATTGCAAGTTTGGCGTGGAAACCTTTCTTATATAAAACCGGAACCTGGACCGCCAATTGAAGAATTCCGCCTACTAAAATACCCGTAGCTAACCCTTTTATCCCCTCTCCAAAAAGCAAAGCAAAAACAATTATAGAAATATTCAAAAGACAAGGAGCAAATGCCGAAACAGCGAAATTCTTTAAAGAATTCAAAACAGCCATGGCATAAGCTGCCAAACCAATAAGTAAAATATAGGGGAAAATAATTCGGGTTAAATTAATGGTTACTTCCAACTTTTCCGGGGAGCTCATAAAACCCGGAGCAATCAAACGCACAAGCAGGGGCGCGAAAAGTACCCCAAAAAAAGTTATCACGCTTAAGATAACCAACAGCAGATTAAGCAAAACATTGGTTAATTCCCAAAATTCTTCTTTTGAGCGCTTAATGCTGTATTCAGTTAAAACTGGGATAATCGCGGCGTTTGCTGCGCCCTCACCCACTAAGTCCCGGAAGAGGTTGGGGATACGGAAAGCAATTACAAAGGCTTGCGCGTAAATATAAATACCAAACAGGCGAGCGATAATTATATCCCGCATAAACCCTAATATACGTGAGACAAGGGTGGCGGAACCAATAATCGTTGCCCAGCGGGCAACTGCCTGATTTTGACTACCGAGGGGATATTTGTTTATTGACATAGAGGATTAATTATGCTAATAATATCCGTTGTCATTGCCAGCCCACCTTTGGTTCAGTGGCGGGCGAAGCGACCGAGGGCGAAATGCCCAAGGAAGTGCCGAGCCCATCCGGGCGAGGCCAATCTTAAACTTAAGGAGAATATATGCCCAGACGCAGAACATCATTAAAAAGTAATCGTGTTAACAAAAGAAAACATACCCGCAATCTCAAGGTTAAGGTCACGCTTAAGAAAGCAATAAAGAAATTTCAAGAATTACTTTCTGAAAAAAACGGTGACGAAGCAAAAAAGTTTATTACTAAGGTATTTTCTCAATTAGACAAAGCGGCAAAGAAAAATATCATCCATCCAGCTACAGCTAACCGTAGAAAATCTAGGCTTATGCGGCGTTTAAACAAATCCGCATAAACTAACGATTAATTTTTCTAGCGCAAAGGCAGGCTTCAGCCTGCCTGTTTTTATTTCTATATCACAAGTCAAAAGAAGTTTGAGCTTTTTCTTGGCCTGTAGCGTCTGGATATTTTGCCTTTCCCAGGCATAGCGCAAACCTCCTAATATCTTCTCCGCAGGCTCTCCGTTACTTAATAACTGATTTAGCAGGCGCAGGGCAAAATCTGCTTTTCCTAGCTCAATCTGCCGGTTTAAGGTAAATGTATCAGGGTCAACTGTTTGCTGAAAACGCATGACTTTAGAATAAGCCGCCATGCTTTTAATAAACTCATCTTTATAGTCATGATGTTCGAAATCAAGAACCAAAACCAACTCTTGCTGCGGCTTTAAAGAATAGTTAAGCAGAAAATCCCGGGATTGTTCATCTAAGGATTGCGCATCTTTAATTACAATAATGCGTTTGGCGCTTTTTAACGGAAGAGAGAGAAACTTCTCCTGGATCGCTTTTAAATTTATTTCCTTAGAGTAAAGTACATCTAAATTAAACTCTCGAAGTTTTTGAGGAAGGAATTCCTGCTTTATTTTATTAAGCTGGATTTCTTTAAGCGCG
>JAKLQX010000095.1 GCA_022013085.1 Candidatus Omnitrophota bacterium
CACAGTGGAAGCCAACTCAACATTAGCTGGAACTATCGACGCTAAAACAGCAACCGGCAGCGTAACCGGCACCACCGGTACTTTAACCCGCGTGCTTGATGGTACGGAAACCGAAGGTGCACTCACCTTCTCATTTATCTCAACTGATCAGGCAGGCAACGCAGGTAGTGCGAACACCACAACTACAAATAGCTCTAGTGTAACTTTTGATAAAACTCCACCCACTGCGCCTTCAGCTGCAACTATAGTTTCAGGCTCTGGCTGGACTACTAATTATATTTCTAATACCAACAAAGCCGCGGTTAAAGTCAGTGGTACTAAATCTACGGATACTACTCAGATCAAGATAGATCTTACGGACGGTACGAATACTAAAACTACGACACTTCCTGGTCTTACTACTATCACTACCTATGCTGATGCAACGGGTATTAATACAACTACTGCTACGGCTCTTGTTGACGGCAATATTGGTGTAGTTATCACTGCTTATGACGCGGCTGGCAATACCTCAACGCAAACCATTACCCAAGGTAGTGGCACTATTATAAAGGATGTGGCGGTGCCAAATGCGCCAGTAATTTCTTCTATAGGAGGAGCAGATAATTATATTAACAACGCTGAAAAAGCCACAATTATTGTTGTTGGCACAGCGGAAGCAGGATCTACGATTAATGTTTCTTTAAGCGATGTTGGTAATGCGCATACAGTTACAGGCAGTGGAACAGCTACAGGTGGTAATTATTCTATTACTATTGACGGGACTACTTTAGTTGATGGTACGATTACTCCTTCAGTTACCTCTACTGATGCTGCGGCTAATGTCAGTTCTGCTACGGCAACCCCAACGGCGATTAAAGATGTAGCTGCCCCTTCTTCAGCGGCAACTATATCCCTGAGCTACTACCGGGCAGCTACCTGGGATGATGCTTCAACCGTTAATGGAACATCCTCAGATGGCGGCAGCGGTGTATCAACAGTAACTATTGTTATCAAGAATACTACTGACAATGACTACTGGACCGGCTCTGCCTGGGGAAGTTCAACCAACCTCGCGGTTACCAGTGGAACAACTACCTGGACTTATACTTTAGACAATGCCAATCTTGAGGATGGAGACAGCTATTCTGTAACTCCCATAGCCACCGACAATGCCGGCAACAGCACAGCCGGGACAGCTGATACCTTTATGTATGATGTTAGCAACCCGATAATAGCCAATGTTTCAGCGCCGGTGAGTACCGGGTATACCAGCTTAAATGCCTTGCCTAGTGTTTTTCAGGGCGATGTCGGGGATAATGCCGGTGGCAGTGGAGTGGGAACGAACAACGCCGTGTTCTATCTGCGCAAGGTTTCCAGCGGCACGAGTTATTATTGGAACGGCAGCAATTGGAATGCCGTAACCGAACAGTGGCTTGTCACAACTCATGACGCCGCCGACAGCAATAATATTGTTTTGTGGAGCGATGCCATAGATCTTCCTGCATGGGTGGACAAGGAGACCTACTTTGTCCGGGTAAAGGCAGTGGATAAAGCCGGGAATGAATATAAAGGAGCGGAAGTCGCGTTTTACTATGACACGATGTCTTCGGTGGACGCTGTTTCGAGTAAGTTAGATGCAGTTAGCGTGAAATTGGGAGAAACGACTGACGCGATAAAAGCGCAGGTTTCAGGAGTCCAAACAAGTGTCGTCGGAGTAAAAACCGAGACCGCCAAGATTTTGACTGCCAGCGAGACAACCATACCCGCGAATATAACTAAGGCACAGGAGGTGGTAACCAGCAAGATTACCACCGACGTTCAGTCGCATGTCAAATCCGAGATTCTTAACCGTGAAAGCGTAGTTAAACAAGGCGCGGCAATTACCATTCGTTATCGCACGGATTCCGGGCTTGTTCCTAAAATAAGTGTTTATAGCCAAAAAGATGTTTTACTTGTTTCTTCTAAGACAATGACTGAAATAGGCGTAACCGGTATTTACGAATATAGCGTGACTTTCCTTTCCGTCTGGGGCTTAGGCGATTTTACCGTGATTTGTTCTGAGCCTACTAAAGGGACAATAGACGCATTGGTTATCTCAGTCGTGCAGTACGATATAGCAAGTGTTTCTGGTAGCGTCTCAGCTATACTGGGCTCTACCACCGGTTTAACCGGATTAGAGACTACTATTGGTACAATCGGCGCGCAATTTGATGGTATGGATAAGCTATTGACTAAGATTAGCAAAGATGTTGCCGGTAAAGTTGGAGATACCAAGAGCGCGGTTAATGATTTGAACAGCGCCTTTAAACAGCTGGAGGAGATGAGCAAGCAGATTAAGGAGATGGGTGGAACCACGGGTATTAATTTGGAAAAACTTTATGAGGTTTCTAAAGATAAGAAAGATGATATAACTTACATTAAGAATAAGTCTGAAGAGTTGAAAGCGGCAATGGAAATAAATAAAAAGTTGATTGAGGACTCGAATAAGAAACCTGTGGTGCATAGCTGGTTTGAATTTAAGTAATTGTTAATTAGGGACAGCGACTATTTTTCCAGAGTAGCTGACGTTTAAACGTCAGCTACTCTGTGGATATGTAGGGCAGGTTATTAGCTTATAAATATGAAAATTAGGAAGATTGCTTTTCTATTTTTTGTTTTTGGTTTATTATTTTACATACCCGCCCAGGCTGGAATCACTATGCGTCTTAAAGCTGTAAATCCCGCTGATTCAGAGAAGACAGTTTTGATTAAAACCTATCTTCCCCTTGAAGTTAAGCCCGAGGATGTAATTTATAAAGACGATCTGGAGGTTATTTATGATAATCAGCAGGGGAGCTATTACGTCTATGGTGAGTACCTGCTTAAGCCCAAAGAAGTTTTGGAGAAAGAAATAGAATTAAAGGATGTTTGGGTGATTGATCTAACTCAGATAGCTATGATCCGTCAGGATGCTAAAGCAATCCTGGATAATTTTAAGAAAACGAATTATTTTGATCGCACTAAGCTGCTCTATGACGGGATAGATAAGAAATTAAAAGAGGTAGAGGCTCTGCAAGATCTGTCATCTGCCGGCCCGGATTATAAAATTTCTAATTATCGCAATAGTTTAAGCCTGCTTAATTCCGCCAAGGCTGATTTGGTGGCGGCAAAGATCCTCTTGTCAGAAGTCGCCCCTAAAGGATTAGCTAAGTTTACCTGGAAAATTATTTTATTCATTATTATATTTCTTGCTATTTTCGGCGCAGGATCCTTTCTCATCTGGCAGCGCCAGATAAAACTGGAAGCAGAACAAAAACCCCAAGAATGATCTTAGGCCCCCCAGTAGAGACGCAAAATCTTGCGTCTCCAATTCAAGGAAATATCAGGTATTTTGATTGTAAAAGCAAGGGAAGTGAGATAAACTGTAACTTAAATATAAAGGGCATTCTTATGGGTTTAGATATCAAAATCAAAAGGCAACTCTCAAAAAAAATAGGGGGTTGTTTTTTTTGTTTCCAATGAAGGCGGACGGAGATCAACCTTATGCGAATCTTGATTCTAAGATCAAGGGCAGAAACAAAGAACTACTTAATCCATGCGTTAAGGAATCAAGTTATAGAGATAACTGATTGTTTAATTTTATAAAACTATGGTAAAACTAGGGAACGCTTCGGGTTTTTACAGGAGGTTGATATGGGCAGGAAACAAGTTCATGTAGTTCCTGATGGAGACGGTGGATGGGACGTGAAATCTGCCGGTTCAAGAAAAGCCGCTGGAAATTATGAAGATAAGCCGGACGCAGTTTCAAAGGCAAAGGAAATTGCGAAAAATGCTACTTTAGGACAAGTTGTGATTCATGATAAGCATGGCGTAATTCAGACAGAGTATACTTACGGCAAGGACCCAGAGAAATATAAGGGGTAAAATATAGGGATAAATAGAAACGGTCCATAGTTTCCATAGTCTTTTAGAATGCGGTGAGGAAGTAAAAATTTAAGTTAGATTTTGTTAGTCTTTACGTCAATTATATTAGAAAGGCTAAAAATTTAATAATGGGCGATAGAGATTGTAGTAAAAAGAATTGTAAAAATGAAGAAGGGAATTGTCCTGTTTTAGGAGAAGATGGGCTACCGGTACAGTGCGTTGGCGCATGGGCAGAAGATAAATATTTCTTTCTAGAAGCTTATCTTAATGCATCTTGTGAGGCAAGAAGAAAATTTGCTGACAAAAATAATGCTGTCTTTATCGATTTATTTGCTGGTCCCGGGAAATGTTTGATTAGGGGTGAAAAGAGAGAAATACTTAGCGGGGGAATGCGTGCATTGCAGCGGGACGAAGCGCCTTTTAATGAATTGTTTTTCTTTGATATCAGCAAGACAAATACGGAAACTCTGCTGAAGCGGGTTAATAATAAGGCTAGCAGTCATGTTGTGTGCGGCGATTCAAATGCGTTGGTGCCGAATTTTGTCACTTCACTTCTGCAAAAATACTATAGGTACCATTTTGTTTTTATTGATCCTTTCGGACC
This sequence comes from Candidatus Omnitrophota bacterium, assembly GCA_022013085.1. Taxonomy (GTDB): domain Bacteria; phylum Omnitrophota; class Gorgyraeia; order Gygaellales; family Profunditerraquicolaceae; genus UBA6249. The sequence goes on from JAKLQX010000095.1 coordinate 4,490, forward strand.
AGATAATTTAAAGTTTAATACACTTAAAGAATTAGCTCGTTTAGAACGAATGGATATGTTGATTCACTTTCCTATTGGTGCTATAAAGAGAAATCTGCCAAATTGGAAGAAAAAGACAAACACTATTCTTGACGAGTTTTTGGGCACGGATTTATGGCGGACAAAGATTGATGGAGTCTCCGGGAACCAAATTTTTAAGATTTTAATCGATGTGTTTAAGGAGCAACTAAAAACAGTTGGGTATCCTGAAGAGGGTTTGAAATTAGTTTCTTCTGGAAAAGATATTTATGCAGGGTTACCGACAGTAAGCGTTAAGAATACAAAGGATGTGGATTTATATGTGTTGATACTTGCTTCAAAACATCGGCTTGCACAAAAGATTTGGACGAGTATAATTAAGATGAATCCTAACGGTCAAAAAACATTTTTTTAGTCCATGCAAACTATTGAAAGAAAATCCCTGCTTTATCAAAGTGGAGTAGAATACGCTGATTTCTGCTTAAATCATGTAGAGGGTTGCTCGCATGGTTGTAAGTATCCTTGCTATGCCTATATGATGAAGAAAAGATGCGGTATAGTCAAAACATATGAAGATTGGTGTCGACCCAAGATTGTTTCTAACGCTTTAGAGCTTTTAGATAAAGAGATTCCTAAGTATAAAGATAGAATTAAATATGTCCACTTGTGTTTTTCTACAGATCCGTTTATGTACAATCAGCCAGAGGTAGTCGAATTAAGCCTGAAAATTATTGATAAACTTAACCAGAATAGTATTAAATGTACTGTATTGACTAAAGGTTTTTATCCAAAAGAATTGGCGGGTAGAAATGGCCAAAGCATGAATAATGAATACGGGATTACTTTGGTATCTTTAAATGAAGACTTCAGAAAAGAATTTGAGCCGAATTCGGCGAGTTTTAAAGATAGAATTAAATCATTAAAGCACTTGCATGATAGAGGGTTTAAAACATGGATAAGCATGGAGCCGTATCCAACTCCGAACTTGATTAAGCAGGATTTAAGGGAGATTTTGGATGAGGTATCATTTGTAAATAAAATTATATTCGGACGCCTTAACTATAGTGTCAAATCTTCCGAGTTTAAATATACTAAAGAGTTTTATAATAGCTTGTCGATATCGGTCATTAAATTCTGCAAAAAAAACAAGATTGATTATCATATAAAATCAGGAACGCAAGCGAAGACAGAATAGCTTTTGGAGAGAATGGGAGGTTCTATATGGCCGAGGGAGGATTTTTAGTTAAGTTTGATGGCAAAGAGGTTACGCGCTGTTATGCGGTGGCATTTGATTACGACGATCGACAATATATAATTAACGGGATAGAGAAAAAAGAGTTGCCTTTCGGGATTAAAAGTATAACTGTTGAGATAGAGTAGGGGGATTCTACCAATAATAAAGGAGTCACCTATTGAAATTTAAGAGCATAAAAAACATCCTTCCGTTATTCCTTATCTGCTTAACAATCTTATTCTTCCCCATAAACTCTTCTGCTGATGTGCTTTTTGGGAAGGTTTACCACCAAATTCTTCACAAATATCTTACCCAATCTAAAAGCTCAATCACCGTAGCAATGTATTTTATAATAATCAACCCCACAGATAAAACTGATCCGATTAATGAGCTGGTTAATGACCTTATCGCCGCAAAAAAACGCGGAGTAGAGGTAAAGGTTATTCTGGAAGACTCAAAGCTTAAAGAAAACCGCCTTGCTTATGAAAAACTACGGGCCAATAATATAGCTGTCTACTTTGATACTGCTCAACATCTTCTACACATAAAGGAAGTTGTTATTGATAGTCAGTATGTATTTGTGGGAAGCGCTAATTGGTCTAAAGCGGCAATAGAGGATAATTACGAAGCTACCTATTTTGAAGATTCTGCTCGAGACGCTCTTGCCTCTAAGCAGTATATCGATAATGTTCCTATTCAGAAAAAAAATATATTCCTGCCGCAGATAAAAGGCGTTATTATTTCTCCTGATTTTCTCCTTGTTTCCAATTCAGGACGTAGGCTCCTTAAGGCTGAGGCTTTCAAGCAATTTGACCTTTATTTATTATTATGCAAACTTCGACAGGAAACAGCTAAGCCATCTTTCGATATCGACTATGATGCGTTAGCGAAAATAATGGGGTATGTTGCCCCAAAGAATTTAGGTAAATACCGTGATAATCATCACTATTTTTATGAAAGAATACACCGCTCGCTTAAGCGACTTAAGGGTTATGGTCTTATAAATTATAATAAAGGCAAAGTTATTTTAAAAGCTGATAATACAAAAAAGACCGATGCGCCATTGTTAGCAATTCCATTTGAATATTGGGAGTATGGATATCCCGCTAGTTTATCCATGCGGGCAAAGTATATGTATTTAATTTGTTTGCATGAAGCCAGCCGTTCAACACGATATCCTTTCTGGTTTCGCAGCCAGCAGGATATGTCAAAACTTTATGGGATAAGCGATACTACTATTTCATTGGGTTTATTAGAGTTGGAGGCGAAAGGAGTAATTGAAATAACTAGAGACAAGCCAAAACCACCGGATTTTTCTGACCGTAAAGCCAATATTTATCGAATGCTTTCTCTCACCCGCAGCCCCGTTGAAGGATGATAGCCTGCCATTAGTATTTTTATTATTTAAATAGTGTTAGATTTTAACGTTTTGAACGTCAGTTGTAGTAGAGAAGAACCAGGGACATACCAGTATCTTCTGGAGGAAGAAGATATTTACATTATAAAAGATGTAAATATGACTTGATTAAACAATTTATTTATTGTATACTCTAAATGGATAAGAATACCGTAGATAAGAAAGTAATATTCTATATAGACGCAGAGGGCGATAGCCCGGTTGAAGATTTTTTGGATCAATTAGACGAAAACGCTAAAGCCAAAATTACCGCAAGAATTGAGTTTCTGGGAAAGCATTGGCAACAAGTACGTAGGCCTTTAGTAGACTATCTTGAAGACGGTTTATATGAGTTGCGGGTTCAGTTTGCTAAGGACAAAGTTAGAGTGATTTATGCGTACATGTTTAAGAATTATATCGTACTATTACATGGGATTATCAAGAGATCGGCAAAGGTTCCTGAGAATGATAAGTCGATTGCCAAACAACGGCGGATTAATTTTGAAAAGTTAATTAAGGAAGGGAGAGTAAAATTACCATGAGTAAAAATGGGAAGAAAGCCATAATTCTTAAAACTATAGGCCAGTATGCTGAGGAGCAGTATCGAAAAAGCCCGGATTTCCGTAAAGTATACGATGAAGAGCTTGCTCGATTGCATATCGGCTATAAAATTGCTCAGTTGCGCAAGGGAAGGAAGTTAACCCAACAGGAACTCGCCAGAAGAATTAATTCTAACCAGCAAACGATATCGCGTATAGAAGATACTCGTAACACCCGGCTTAATTTTAAGACATTGATCAGGGTTGCAGCGGCATTGCAGGCGTACGTCCGTGTGGATTTTATACCTAAAGAATTAGCTGCTTAGAAAAAATATGGATCATTTTTTCGTGATAAAATAGTTGTTGTTCATAATATGCTAAATTAGCCTCTGACGTTCTGTCGGAGGTTTTTTGTTTCCGTCGAGAAAAAAGCTTGACGGGAGATTGATTTTAATCTAATATAACTTTAATAATAACACCCAAACCAAATTGATGGTTTGGTGCGCGTTTTCTGCGCAACGAGGAGAAATAAATGCTTATCAAGGTTGGAATAATTGGCGCAACTGGGCATACGGGTGAAGTATTGATTGAACTTTTACTGAATCATCCGAATGTTTTGATCACGCATATTTTTAACTCTGGTAAAGGCGTTCAAGGCGCGCAGGTTATTTCTGATGTATTTCCTAAATTTAAGCACCGGTTGGATTTAGTTTGCGCTAAGCCGGATTGGCAAAAAATAAAGAAAAACTGCGATTTAGTTTTTCTAGCTTTACCGCACACTGTATCCATGAAATTTGTCCCCAAGCTTTTAAGCTTAGGCAAAAAGGTCATTGATTTAAGCGCGGATTACCGGATCCTTGATCCTGATGTTTATAAAAAGTTTTATAAGTTAACACATCAGGATAAGGCCAATTTGAAAAATGCAGTGTATGGTTTACCTGAGTTAAATAGAGCGAGAATTAAAACCGCGAAACTTATTGCTAATCCGGGATGTTACCCCACATCAGCAATTCTGGGATTAGCTCCGCTCTTGGCCGTAAATTTCGTGAATACCGATTCTATTATTATCGACGCTAAATCCGGTGTAAGTGGGGCAGGTAAAAAACTTGAGAAAGAGTATTTATTTTCAGAGATTGATGGCGATTTTAGGGCGTATAAAGTCAATGTACACCAGCATGCCCCAGAAATCAATCAGGTGCTTTCTAAGGTATCAGGCGCAAAAATTAATGTGACATTCGTGCCGCATCTGTTGCCCATTGAAAGAGGGATCCTTTCTACTATTTATCTTAAAAAGGCGCCTAAGGCGAAGCTTAATGCTAAAAACCTGGTTGAATTGTATAGGAAATTTTATAAAAATGAACCTTTTATTCGGATCAAGCCGGATGGAATTTTTCCAAGAATCAAAGACGTAGCTGAAACTAATTTTTGCGATATTGGAGTTAAAGATTTTGGCGATACAATTATCGTTATTTCGACAATTGATAATTTATTAAAAGGGGCATCTAGTCAGGCAGTGCAAAATATGAATATTATGTATAAACTGCCGGAGACGACAGGGCTGTTATTGATATGAAATTAAAAGCAATTTTACCTATTGGGTTTTATGCAAACGGAGTATCTTGCGGTTTGAAGAAATCCGGTAAATTAGATTTAGCTTTAATTTACTCAGAGTTTCCTGCCTTAGCATGCGCAAAGTTTACTACTAATAGTATTATAGCTGCTCCGCTTATTGTTTGTAAAAAACATCTTTTACAGGCTAAGAAATTTCAAGCTGTATTAGTTAATAGCGGCAATGCTAATTGTTTTACAGGTAAATCCGGGATTAAGGATGCCCAAGCAACAGCTGTTTACGCTGCTAAAGAGTTAAAGATTGCTAGTAGTAGTGTTTTAGTAAATTCTACCGGAATTATCGGCAAGAAGCTGGATATTACTAAGATTAAACAGGCAATCCCCGGGTTAGTTGCTGGATTATCAGGTGCGGGTATTCATAAAGCTAAAAAAGCAATTATGACTACGGATACCTTTGCCAAAGAAGCAACGATTAGTTTAAAGATTGGCGGTAAAGTGATACATATCTGTGGAATTGCCAAGGGTGCAGGGATGATTGCTCCGCATATGGCAACCATGCTTTGTTTTATCATGACCGATGCTAGTATTACCAAGAGCGCGTTAAATAATTCTCTTTCCGCTGCCGTAGAGAAAACATTTAACTGCATAACTGTTGATGGCTGTATGAGCACGAATGATACAGTGTTAGTTTTGGCAAATGGAGCTACTGGCAATAAAGTTATTTCGCAAGGAAAAGATTTATCTGTTTTTTCTAAAGCGTTGGAATCAATTTGTTTAAAATTAGCAAAAATGGTGGTTAAAGACGCAGAGGGTGCCACTAAATTTATCCAGATTGATGTTTGTCAGGCTAAAGATTTTAATCAGGCAAGAAAGGTAGCTTTAAATATTGCAAATTCTGCACTTTTTAAAACCGCGGTTTTCGGCGAGAATCCGAATTTTGGCAGGGTGGCTCAAGCTGTGGGAGCAAGTGGTATTAAGATTAAAGAAGAACAATTAAAAATAAAGTTAGGCTCGTTAAAAGGCAAGCAGGTAAAGCTATTGGTTAATCTTTCTCATGGCAAGGCCGGAGCTACCGTGTTTACATCGGATCTTACTTGTGAATATATTAAAATCAACGCGAAGTATAACTAGAGAGGAATAATGGAAGACGCGATTAGAAAAGCAGATGTTTTAATTGAGGCATTGCCTTATATTAAAAGATTTCACAAAAAGGTAATTATTATTAAATACGGAGGGAGTATTCTGGGTGATGAAAATATCCGCGCAGGAGTTTTAGAAGATATTGTTTTTTTAAATTTCATGGGTTTGCGGACAATTCTTGTTCACGGCGGTGGCCCGAATATCAGCGAACGTATGCGCGCATCAGGCAAGAAGACGGAATTTGTTGAAGGCATGCGCGTTACAGATGAAGAAACCTTGCAGATGGTTGAAGAAGAGCTGTTAGTCTTAAACGAATTAATTGTAAAAGAGATAAACCAGTTAGGGGCTAAAGCAATAGGCCTAAACGGCAAAGATGATGATTTGATCCATGTTGAAAAAAAGAAAACTAAAGAAGGCAATGTCGATATTGGCTTAGTCGGCCATATTAAAACCATAAACACTCAGCTTTTAGATGGTGAATTAAAGAAGGATAAGGTGGTAGTGGTATTGCCGATGGGTAAAGGAAAAGATAAAAAAACTTATAATGTGAATGCTGATGAGGCTGCTTCGTCTATAGCCGTAAATATAGGCGCGGAAAAATTTGTTTTATTAACTAATGTTAAGGGAATAATGCGTAACTCTGAAGATCCGCATTCGTTTATTTCTACTTTGACAACTGAAGAGATCCAGGGGTTAATAGATAGTAAAATTATTCAGCAGGGAATGATCCCTAAAGTGAACGCTTGCGTGGAAGCGCTAAATGGGGGAGTGAAAAAAACACATATTATTGATGCGCGTACTCCGCATGCTTTACTTTTAGAGATTTTTACTGACCAGGGGATTGGAACTGAGATTATAAAATGAAGGTAGAGGAAATTTTTCAGGTTTATAAAGATAATATAATGCCCACCTATAATAAGGTGCCGTTAATTTTTGTTAAGGGTAAAGGCTCCCGGTTGTGGGATATCAACAGTAAGGTTTATTTGGATTTTTTCCCGGGTTGGGGGGTAGGTAATCTTGGACATTGCCATCCCAAGGTGATGCAAGGTGTGCGGGATCAAATCAGCAAATTAATTTTTATCCCGAATAATTATTATCATCCTTTTCAAGCTCGGCTGGCTAAAGAGCTGATTTATTGCAGTTTTCCCGGTAAAGTATTTTTTGCTAACTCCGGGGCTGAAGCAAATGAGGGAGCAATTAAATTAGCGAGAAAATTCGGCGCTTCGACTAACGACCAGGGAAGATACGAAATTATTACTTTTGAGAATGCTTTTCATGGAAGGACGCTTGCGACATTAGCAGCAACCGGCCAAAAAAAATACCAGAGTGGTTTTGAGCCTATGCCTGAAGGCTTTAAGCAGGTGAAATTTAATGATTTTGCGGCGGTAAATCAGGCAATTACGAGCAAGACAGTGGCAATCATGCTTGAGCTTATTCAGGGTGAAGGCGGAGTAAATGTTGCAACTGGCGATTTTGTAAAAGGTTTAAGAAAAATCTGCGATGAAAAAAAATTACTTTTAATTATTGATGAAGTGCAAACTGGGTTGGGGCGCACTGGTAAAATGTTTTGTTATCAGAATTACGGAGTAACGCCTGATATTTTGACTTTAGCTAAAGCTTTAGGCGGTGGTTTACCTATCGGTGTTTTGATCGCTAAAAAAGAAGTTAGTGATCTTTTAACGCCGGGAATGCATGCTTCGACATTTGGCGGTGGCCCAGTAATTTGTAAGGCCGCTTTAGGAGTTTTAAGAGCAATTCAAAAGGAGAAATTACTAAAGAATTGTCAAGCTATGGGTGGGTATCTTTTAGAAAAGCTAAATATTCTTAAAAGCAGCTATGCAATAATCAAGGAAGTAAGAGGTATGGGTTTAATGTGGGGATTAGAATTAAGTATCGAAGGTAAGCATATCGTGCAAAAGTGCCAAGAGAGCGGTTTGTTGATTAATTGTACGCACGATAAAGTTTTGAGGCTGATGCCGGCATTGAATATAACTAAGCACGAGTGTGATAAAGCCGTAAGAATTTTAGAGGTTGCTTTAAAGGAGTGCGCATAATGAAAAAAGATCTACTTTCTATTCAAGATTTGAGCTTAGCTGATATTAACGATATTTTTAAGCTTGCCCAGAGGTTAAAGAAGGACAAAAAGAAGTTCGCTAAAACTTTAGCTGGAAAAAGCTTAGCATTAATTTTCCAAAAACCTTCTAATAGGACGCGAGTTTCTTTTGAAGTAGGCATGTATCAGTTGGGAGGGCACTCTTTTTATCTGGCTCCACAGGAGATTAACCTGGGTGTTAGAGAATCCATTAAAGATGTGGCGAGGACTCTTTCCCGGTATGTTGACGGGATTGTCTTAAGAACCTTTGAACATAAGAATTGTTTAGATATGGCCAGTGTTGCGACTGTGCCGGTAATAAATGGTTTATCAGATTTTTCACATCCTTGTCAGGCGTTGGCGGATCTATTTACAATCAAGGAAAATTTAAAGAATCTTAAAAGCATCACTTTGGCTTATGTTGGGGATGGGAATAATGTTTGTAATTCTTTACTTTTTGCCGCGGCAAAAACAGGGATGCATTTATCTGTAGCTACTCCGAAAGGATATGCTTTAGATACAGAAGTAGTTAAGCAGGCTCTTGTAATGGCCAAAGATTCTGGTAGCCATATAAAAATAACTGAAGATCCGTTTAGCGCAGTTTGTGGCGCGCATGTAGTTTATACAGATGTCTGGGCAAGCATGGGCCAGGAAGAAGAAATTAATAAAAGAAAGATTATCTTTAAAGATTTTCAGATTAATGCTAAACTTTTAATTAATGCAGCGCCGGGTGTTTTGGTAATGCACTGTTTACCCGCGCACAGAGGCGAAGAGATCACCGATGAGGTTATGGATAGCAAGAATTCAGTTGTCTTTGACCAGGCAGAAAATCGCATGCACGTCCAGAAGGCGATTTTAATAAAACTGCTTAAGAGTTAGTATTAGCGGGTGACTGGCGAGACAGAGCCCTTGCCGCGCGCAACGCAAGTGAGCACGGCGAGGTGGCTCGGCAGGCAGGACCCGCGTGAAGTTGAAATTATTAAGGAGAAAAGATGAAGAAAGTTGTATTAGCATATTCAGGCGGGTTAGATACTTCTTGCATTGTAAGATGGCTTAAAGAGAGAAGCTATGAGGTAATCTGTTTTGTTGCGGACCTGGGCCAGGGTTTAGGGCAAGGTGAAAGCTTTGAGGCAATTGAAAAGCGGGCTTTGGCTGCCGGGGCTTCTAAGGTTTACATCCGGGATCTGCAGGAAGAATTTATAGATGATTTTATTATCCCGGCATTAAAAGCTAATGCTGTTTATGAAGGCAAATATCTTTTGGCTACAGCATTAGGCAGGCCCTTAATTGCGAAATATTTAGTACAGATCGCGCATAAAGAAAAAGCAAATGCCGTTGCGCATGGTTGTACAGGAAAAGGTAATGATCAGGTAAGATTAGAGGTTGCTATAGGTATACTTGATTCAAAATTAGAGATTATTGCCCCGGTTAGAGAGTGGGAATTTAAATCGCGGGATGAAGAGATTGAGTATGCTTTAAAATACAATATTCCTATAGATGTAACTAAGAAAAAACCTTATAGTGTTGACCGTAATATTTGGGGAGTAAGTATTGAGGCAGGTATTTTGGAGAATTTAGAGCAGGAGCCTCCTGAAGACGCCTATCTGATTACTAAGAGCCCGATGCAGGCATCAAGTTATCCGCGGTATATTGAGGTAACTTTTGAAAAAGGATGCCCAAAAAAAATTGATGGTAAGGTATTTAAATTAAAAAATTTGATTAATTATTTAAATGATGTAGGCGGCCAATTTGGCGTAGGTAGGTCGGATATGGTTGAAAATAGGTTGGTAGGAATTAAATCCCGGGAGATTTACGAAGCTCCTGCAGCTACGATCCTTTATACTGCGCATAAAGAGCTAGAGGCTTTAATCCTTGATAGAGAGTTAGCGCATTTTAAGGAATTAATCGGCCTTAAGTACGCAGAGTTGGTTTATTATGGTTTATGGTTTTCTCCTTTAAAGGTTGCTTTAGATGGTTTTGTGGAAAAGACGCAAAAGTTAGTTAGCGGCACTATAAAGTTAAAATTATCTAAAGGCAGTTGTGTAGCAGTGGCTAGAAAATCTAAGCACTCGCTTTATAAAAAGGAATTAAGTACTTATGGCGCAGAAGATAAGTTTGATCAGGGGTTAGCCAATGGCTTTATTAAACTTTGGGGCATGCCATATAAAAGATAGCTATATTGTAGCGGACGTTTAAACGTCCGCTACTGAAGGAGAGCGTAATAATGGCTAAAAAACTTTGGGGCACAAGATTTGCTAAGAAGACACATGTTTTGACGGATAAGTTTACTTCTTCGATTGTTTTTGATCAGAGATTAGCTAAGTTTGATATTTTAGGTAGTATGGCTCATGTTAAAATGTTGGGTAAGCAAAAAATAATTCCGCAAAAAGAAAGCCAGCAGATTATTAAAGGCCTAAGTTCTATACTTAAAAATGTTGTAAGCGGTAAATTTAAGTTTGACCCCTCTGCCGAAGATATCCATTCCAATATTCAAGAGTTATTAACTAAGAAAATTGGAGAGGCGGCAGAAAAATTACATACCGCGCGCTCTAGGAATGATCAGATTGCTTTAGATATCAGGATGTATCTAAAAAGCGAGATTGATGATTTAACGGAATTTACTACACAGTTACAGAAGGCAATATTGAAGTTTGCAACTAGTAATTTTAAAGTGATTATTCCTGGCTATACGCATTTGCAGATTGCCCAATGCGTGCTTTTAGCGCATCATTTGCTGGCTTACATTGAGGGATTAGAAAGAGACAAACAGAGGTTGCTTGATGCAAAGAAAAGAATTGATGCTATGCCGCTAGGAAGTTGCGCGTTTTCTGGTACTGGATTAAATATCGACCGGGATTTTGTTAAAAAGGAGCTTGGATTTGCCACTCTTACTGCTAATAGTATTGATTCCGTAAGTGATCGGGATTTTATCATTGAGGTATTGGCAGGGCTTTCGATACTTTCTGTGCATTTATCCAGGATAGCAGAAGATTTAATACTCTGGAGCACAAAAGAGTTTAATTTCATTGATATAGATTTTTCATTTTGTACCGGGTCTAGCATTATGCCACATAAAAAGAATCCGGATATTCTGGAGTTAATTAGAGGTTCAGTTGGCAAAATCCAAGGGGATCTTTCCAGCGTTTTAATCTTGATGAAAGGTTTACCATCATCGTATAATAGGGATTTGCAACTTGATAAACCTCCTCTTTTTGACGCTATAGATACAATTAAAGATATCTTAGAGATCTTTACCACTCTTTTCGGCAGTATTGTTATTGAAAAGGAAGCAATTGCCAGCAAGGTGTTAGATGAGTCATTGTTTTCAGTTGATCTTGTGGAGTATTTAATTAAAAAAGGGGTTAGTTATCGCAAGGCGCATGATATTGTGGGCTCGATGGTTAGGGATTGCCTGGATAAGGGGATAAATATTTCTATCCTTTCTTTAAGCCAATTAAAGAAATATTCGCCGTATTTTAATTTGGAAGTTAAAAAGATTCTTAATGCCTGGGCTTCAGTAAACCTGAAACAATCTTTCGGTAGCACTAATCCCGGCTTAGTGAAGAAGCAGATGGTTGCTTGGAGTAGACGGTTAGCTAAGAATTGTAGACGGTAGATTCAAAATGCTAACGCAACACTTCACAGAATTTTTCATGAGGTGTATAAAAACCAAGCGTTTTTCTTGGTCTATCATTTAATTCGTCTTGAACTTCTTTAAGTCTATTTATAGAGATCTTATTAAAA
>JAKLQX010000096.1 GCA_022013085.1 Candidatus Omnitrophota bacterium
CGCCTCGCCCGCGGAGATAAACTTTACTACTGCCGCTGAATCCGCCGGAGTAAAATACGCGGCGTTGGATTTAGAGACTGCCGGAGCGCTAAAAAAAGTATAAATAAAAATTAAAGTTAAAAAAATTCCCAAACCGATTAAACCGGTATTTATTTTAGCCAGGTTAAATTTTAAATCTATAAAAATATTCTTTAAGGCGGCAAAATTAAATTTAAAACCCGCCGGCGGCGGGCCAAACTGTTTCCTCGCCCCGCTTACCTGGGTTTTGCGGGAATCATGTGTGCCTTCGATAATCTTCAGTAATCTTTCGTCCGAAGTTTGCTTATCCATAATTAGACTATGCTGCGGGCAATTAAATCCCGGATCAATACTCCATCCACCACTGTTTTATTGCTTGTCACCAGGTTTCTTAAAGCATTGTGGCAAATTAGGTTAATCTTACGGGGATAGCCCTGGCTGTAACGCTGGATTTCGCTAACTGCTTCATTAGTAAAGAGTAGCAACTCTGTGTTAAAACCGGAATGGTGCAAACGAAAATTAATCAACTCCCTGGTCTCCGGCTCATCCAAAGGATTAATCACATATTTAAGCACAATCCGGTCATAGAAATTCTTAATCTCTTTGATTTTTGGTAAAAGCTCCATCTGCGAAAAAAGCACTAACTGCAGTAATTTGTAATCGTTAGTTTCGTAATTTAATAAAACCCTTAAGACCTCTAAAGATTCCCCGTTTAGTTTTTGGGCCTCATCGACGACTAAAACGATGGTTTTATTTTCCTCCACGCCTTTCTGATAAAGATATTTTTTAATTACCTCTTTATAATCTAAAATACTGGGAGAGCCGGTAATCTGGTCCTGGAGATTAAATGTACGCACTAACGATTCTAAAAATAACTCCTCACTTTGAGCCGTGGGATCTAAAATCATATAGAATAAGATATCCGAGCGCTCCTTGAGCATTTGGAAAAGTTTGCGCGAAAGAGTAGTTTTACCTACCCCGACATCTCCTAAAATAACGCTTAAGCCCCGGCGCAGGCGAATCTCGATCAATAAGCGAACCAACGCCGTCTTATGTTCGATAGATTCAAAGAAAAACTCCGGATTCGGGTTATTGGAAAATGGTTCTTTAATTAAACCCAGGCTTGAAAAATAACTCATTTATCCTTTTCTTAACAAATCACAAATTAATTTTAAGGAATACCCCTGGCTTTTAAGGTTAGTGACCTTTTTTAAACAAGCGCTAACCTGCCGCGCGTCATAAAGCCGGTTGTTGGCATTTCTTTTTTTAACCACCAACAGGCCCAAATTGGTATAATAATTAACTGTTTGATAAGAGATGCTGTAAATTTTACTAATTTCAGCCGGTGAGATTAACGTTTTACTCATGATTGATTCCTCCCTAGTGATATGAATTTATAAGGCATATAACACTTTATAGTAAATGCTATCATGCTGTTTCAAATCATATAATAAACTATGCTTTTTGTCAAGTACTATTTTGTTTTTTTAACGTATTTTCCCGACGAGCAAATAAAAATAGGTAAGTTTTTATGGGATGATTTTAACAGCTAACTTAATTTATCATATCTTACGCATTTGCAATGGTTTTTGTTCCAGATTGAAATGCTCCCCGGTATAATCTGGTAACATAGATAACAGATATAATATATGGCGAAGAGGAATAACCCTTTGCCGTGGAAAACAACCGAACCTATGGGCCAAAAAATTCAATTGACAGCTGAATGGCAAAAAACAACTCCACTAAGAATATTCTTGATAAAATAAGATATTATAACTATAATAAACGAAATACAGGTTAAGAAAGAGGGAATGCTGCTGCTGATAATACTAAAGACGCGGGTAGCTGTTAAAATAATTTGAAAAATAAGGAATAAGGTTTATGCTAAGTAAGTTTTTCAAAAAAAAATACCGTAAAAGCCTGGCTGCGATTATGGTAGTTAGTTCTTTGTGGTTAGGTTATGATACTTTTGCCATTTGGCTAGAATCGACGCAAGCAAATAATCTTATTTATGCAAGTGATAATCTTACTAAAACTTCAGGTTTTATATTTGCTGAAGCCGAAGCCAGCCTTAGCCTGCTGGAAAAAGAAAAATCCTCCTTAAAAGAACAGCTCTTGCGGGCAGAGAATAACTTAAAATATACAGAGCTAAAACTAAATAATCAAATTGTCTTTTTAGGCAAAGAAAAATCCTCCTTAAAAGAGCAGCTCTTGCAAACAGAAGATAACTTTAAGAAGACAGAAGCCCTGCTAAATGATCAGCTGACAGCTTTAACCAAATCCAAGCAAGAAGCCGAAGCCAGCCTTAGCCTGCTGGAAAAAGAAAAATCCTCCTTAAAAGAACAGCTCTTGCAGGCAGAGAATAACTTAAAATATACAGAGCTAGAACTGAATAATCAAATTGTCTTTTTAGGCAAAGAAAAATCCTCCTTAAAAGAGCAGCTCTTGCAAACAGAAGATAACTTTAAGAAGACAGAAGCCCTGCTAAATGATCAGCTGACAGCTTTAAC
>JAKLQX010000097.1 GCA_022013085.1 Candidatus Omnitrophota bacterium
AATTTTGATTCTGCGTAATATTCTTAATTACTCCTGTAGCTAAATCTATCTCTATGATATCTCCCTGATTAATCTTATCCACATCAGCTGACTCTAAAAATGGCAAACCAATATTTATAGCATTTCTAAAGAATATGGCAGCAAAACTTTTAGCAATTACCGCTGAAATTCCACAGCCTTTAATTGCCAAAGGCGCGTGTTCTCTGCTTGATCCGCAACCAAAATTATTTCCCGCAATAATTATATCTCCCGGGCTAACAGCCTGGGAAAAATTTGGGTTGATCGTCTCCATACAATGCGCGCCCAATTCGCCGGCATCAGTAGAAACCAAATATTTAGCTGCGATAATATCGTCAGTATTTATATCATCACTAAATTTATGGACTTTACCTTTAATTATCATATTAAATAAATTAAAACTATCTGAACCTACCTTTTTATTTCGTCATCCTGAGCCCAAAGGGCGAAGGATCTAGATTCTTCGGTCGCTTTGCTCCCTCAGAATGACACGAAAGTCGCTTTGCTCCCTCAGAATGACACGAAAGTCGCTTTGCTCCTCGCAATGACAATTTCCTTTGGATGTGTAATTCTACCCGTTATAGCAGAGGCCGCAGCTACTGCCGGGTTAGAAAGATATACAAAAGATTCAGGGCTACCCATTCTTCCTTTGAAATTCCGGTTAGTCGTAGCAATAGCCACTTCACCTTCAGCTAAAATACCCATATGCCCGCCTAAACACGGCCCGCAAGTAGGAGTGGAAAAAACCCCACCCGCCTTAACAAAAATCTCTGCTAACCCTTCTTTTACTGCTTGTAAATAAATCTTTTGCGTCGCAGGAAAAATAATTAATTTTACGCTCTCGGCAGCTTTCTTTCCTTTTAGCAAGCTAGCTGCAATACGCAAATCTGAAATCCGGCCATTAGTGCATGAGCCGATAACCACCTGATCAACCTTTACATCCTTTAAATTGCTTACTGGCATAACATTGCTGGGCAGATGTGGACAAGCAACCAGCGGCTCTAACGTAGAAATATCCCAAACATAGGTTTTTTCGTAAACAGCATCCGGATCAGACTGATAAAATTTAGGTTTGCGCTTAAAGCCAGCCACAAATTTCTTAGTAATTGCGTCTGGCGCAATTAATCCTGCTCTTGCCCCGGCTTCAATAGCCATATTGCAGATGGAAAAACGATCATCCATGCCTAATTTTTTGATCACCGGGCCGCAAAACTCCATTACTTTATATAAAGCCCCGGCAACACCAATTTGCCCAATAGTAAAAAGAATTAAATCTTTACCCCCCACCCATTTATTCAGTTTGCCCCTAAAAATAAATTTCAAACTCGCCGGAACCTTTAACCAGCATTTACCGTCAATATATGCGCGCGCTAAATCCGTAGAGCCCATCCCAGTAGCATAAGCACCCAACGCGCCATAAGTACAAGTATGCGAATCCGCGCCAATAACTAAATCTCCGGGTAAAACTATCCCTTTTTCCGGTAAGAGCGCATGCTCAATACCCATTTGCCCAATTTCAAAATAATTCTTAATCCCTTGTTCTTTGGCAAAATCCGCCAGGATCTTACATTGATTCGCGCTCTTTAAATCTTTAGCCGGGGCAAAATGATCCGGAACCAAAACAATTTTATTCTTGTTAAATACCTGCTTAAACCCGGATTTCTTAAATTCAGATATAGCTAAAGGAGCGGTAATATCATTAGCCAAAGCAACATCAACGCAAGCTTCGATAAACTCCCCCGGCTTGATCGATTTCTGACCAGAGTGCGCTAATAATATTTTTTCCGCGATTGTGTAAAACATATTTTTAATATCAAATGACAAAATCCAAATGACAAATGAAATTCAAAATTCCAATGACAAATATCAAAACAAAAGTTCTATTATTTGGAATTTGACATTTGAAATTATTTTGAATTTTTAATTTTGACATTTGAATTTTAAGAATTATTCAAACCTTTTTACTATAAGAGAGGCGTTGTGTCCACCAAACCCTAAAGAATTGGACATGCAGGCAGATACATGCGCTTTACGCGCTGTATTAGGTACATAATCCAGGTCACAATCCGGATCCTGTTGCTCATAATTAATCGTAGGAGGAACAACCCCATCTTTAATCACTAAACAACAAGTCAAAAACTCTACTCCTCCGGCCGCGCCTAAAAGATGCCCGGTCATAGATTTGATAGAAGAAACCATTACTTTCTTAGCACTCTCGCCAAAAGCCTTTTTCATCGATAAAGTCTCAATCTTATCATTAAGTTTAGTAGATGTGCCATGCGCGTTAATATAAGCTATCTCAGATGGATTCATCTGCGCGTCTTTCATAGCGATAATCATTGCCTGAGCAGCACCCCTGCCATCAGGGTCTGGTGCGGTTACATGATAAGCATCGCAGGTCATACCAAAACCGACAATCTCAGCAATAATATGCGCGTTTCTTTTTTGAGCATGTTCTAAACTTTCCAAAACCACTAATCCGCATCCTTCTGCCATCACAAAACCATTACGGCCACGATCAAATGGACGGCTAGCTTTCTGCGGATTATCATTGCTAGTTGAAAGTGCTTTTAAAGCGCAGAATCCACCCACAGCCGTAGGCACAATACAACTTTCTGTTCCTCCGGTAAGCATAACATCTGCATCACCATAAAGAATAATGCGATAGGCATCGCCAATTGCGTGTGATCCTGACGCGCAAGCAGTAGCTACGCAAGAATTAGGCCCCCTAAACCCATGCACAATAGCAACCACACCACTAGCTTCGTTAATAATCAACATTGGAATAAGAAACGGTGACAACCTCGAAGGCCCCTTGCTAAGCAAAGTTTTATGTTCATCTTCAATAGTACGCAAGCTGCCAATACCTGAGCCGATAATTACGCCAATACGATCTCTGTCTTCTTTATTTAAATCTAAACCAGAAGATTCTACTGCTTGCTTAGCAGCAGCTACAGCAAACTGTACAAATTTGGCTGTCCTTTTAACATCTTTTAAAGAAATTCCATAATGGGTAGGATCAAAGTCTTTTACTTCCGCTGCAATACGAGAATCAAAAGCTGTGGCATCAAAGCTAGTAATCGGGCCAACTCCGCTTTTGCCTTCTTTTAAAGATTGCCAAAAGCTTTGCGTATCATTACCAACTGGTGAAATTACCCCTAAACCTGTAATTACTACTCTTTTTTTCATGATTATTCTAATATAAATTTACCCCGCAATGTTAAAACGCGGGGTAAATTATTATTTCTTCTATATAAACTTCTTATTTGGCGCTTTTTTCTTCAATATACTTAATGGCATCGCCAACAGTAGCAATCTTTTCTGCATCCTCATCAGGAATCTCAATGCCAAATTCCTCTTCTAACGCCATAACTAACTCTACGGTATCAAGGGAATCTGCGCCTAAATCATCCACAAATGATGCTTCGGGAGTAACCTCTTCAGGTTTTACCCCTAACTGTTCTGCTATAATTGATTTTACTTTCTCTTGTGATGCCATTCTTTTTTCCTCCTTGTGTAGAGACACACACCCGCGCAATTCAAATTAGCGCGGGGTGTTTCACATACTCTTATTATTATTACGCCATTACCATGCCGCCGTCAATGGTGATTACCTGCCCAGTGATGTAGCTTGATTCATCAGATGCCAAAAACAAACACAGATTAGCTACGTCCTGAGGTGTCCCTAATTTAGCTAGCGGGATTGCTTCCAACATTTTCTTCTTAATATCTTCAGGAAGCGATGCAGTCATCTCTGTTTGAATAAATCCCGGAGCTACAGCATTTGCATTAATATTACGGCTGGCTAACTCCTTAGCTATTGTTTTTGTAAGAGCAATTATCCCGGCTTTTGACGCGGCGTAATTCGCCTGGCCCGGATTACCCATTAAACCAATGATAGAAGCAATGCTAATAATCCTTCCGCTTCTTTGCTTAACCATTGGCCGAGATACAGCCTTGATGCAGTTAAAAGTACCTTTTAAATTGACATTAATCACTGCATCCCACTCTGCCTGAGACATTCTAAGCACAAGATTATCCTTAGTAATCCCAGCGTTGTTAACTAATATATCAACCTTTCCCATTTTGTCAAGAATTTTGTTTATGCCTGCCTCAACCAAATCATAATTAGTTACATCCATCTCTAGTGCCAATGCAATACGGCCTAAGCCTTCGATTTCTAAGGCAGTTTTCTGGGCTATTTCGAGATTAACATCGGCTATAACGATATCCGCGCCCTCTTTAGCAAAAGTCATGGCAATCGCCTGGCCTATACCCCTTGCTCCGCCTGTTATTAAAGCCACTTTATCTTTTAATCTCATTTAAACCCCCATTGTCGATTACAGTAGGGGAGGTTTAAACCTCCCCTACTGTTAAAAGTATTATATCACGCTATATCAACGCTTTTCTCTATGTTAGTGACTTGCGCATTGCTATCAATCCTGCGCAACAATCCTTTAAGCACTTTTCCCGGGCCAAACTCGAAAAATGTAGTTACATTTTTCGATAGAATAAATTTTATCGAATCTTCCCAAAGCACGCTAGCAGAAACCTGATGGATTAAATTTTGTTTGACCTCACTAGGTGTAAAAACAGGCTTGGCAGTTACATTGCTAATTACCGGAAATTTAGGCTTAGATATATTTATTTTTTCTAATTCTTTAGCTAACTTTTTTGAAGCCTCGAGCATAAAAGAAGAATGAAACGCCCCACTGACTTCTAAAATAACTGATAATTTTGCCTCTTTTTCCTTTGCCAAAAGAACTGCCTTTTCAATTGCGCAAGGATCACCAGAGATAACTATTTGACCAGGACAATTAATATTGGCTACCTCTGTTAAAGCCTCCTTACAGATCTCTTTGACTGTTTCCAGATCAAGCCCGATAAGCGAAAGCATTTTTCCCGGGCGCTTAGCTGCCTCTTCCTCCATAAATTCACCTCTGCGCCGAACCAGGTAAACTGCATCTTCAAAATTAATTGCTTCCGCGGCTACTAACGCAGAATATTCCCCCAAGCTTAAACCCGCCATATATCCAGAAATCTGCGGATTTTTGCTTCGATATACCTGCCAACAGGCAATGCTCATGGTAACAATCGCCGGCTGGCAATTGTTAGTTTTAGTTAACTCCTCAAGCGGCCCGTTAAAACAAATATCGCTTATAGAAAATCCCAAAGCTTTATCTGCTCTGTCCCAGATCTCTTTTGCCTCCGGAAAAGAATTATATAAATCCTTTCCCATACCTACATATTGACTACCCTGGCCAGCAAAAAGATAACCTACCATTCGATGGTTCGACAGGCTCACCATTCGATAATACAGGCGCCCCAAACTAAACCTGCTCCAAACGCATCTAAAAGAATGGTATCCCCTTTCTTAACTCTACCATCTTGTACCGCTTCACAAAGAGCAGTCACAGTAGAAGCACTGGACATATTTCCGCATCTTTCTATATTAAGGTAAACCTTTTCTTCGGGAATCCCTAATTTCTTAGCTACGGCCATAATGATGCGCGCGTTTGCCTGGTGAGGAATAATCAAATCTACATCTGCAAAAGTTATACCTGCCTGTTTTAAAACAACTTCCGCGGCGCGAGTCATCGTATTAACGGCAATTTTAAACAATTCATTACCCTGCATCTTAAGATAATGCATGCGCTTGGAAACAGTTTCATGGGTAGCCGGGTTACGTGAACCTCCAGCCGGCATATTCAATATATCAGCCTTTGAACCGTCGCACCCTAAATAAGTAGCGATAATCCCACCGGATTTTACTTCACCCAAAACAGCTGCCCCTGCGCCATCACCAAACAATACACATGTATTGCGATCCTGCCAATCAGTTATAGAAGATAGCACCTCAGCGCCAATCACAAGAGCATTCTTATAAGTGCCGCTTGCAATAAATTGCTGCGCTACCGAAAGGCCGTAAACAAAACCCGCGCAAGCAGCAGAAATATCAAAACACGCGGCTTTCTTAGCTCCTAATTTATTTTGTAAAATAGCA
>JAKLQX010000098.1 GCA_022013085.1 Candidatus Omnitrophota bacterium
CGCGGGGCTTACTGTGCCGCCGATAGTAACTGAACCGAACGTGCCATCGTGCAATTTAACTAATCCCGCTCTTTCATAAAAAGAAGCAATACGTGATTCAAGATACGCCGGAAATGCCTCTTCTCCGGGAATCTCTTCTAATCTTCCGGACATCTCGCGCATTGCTTGGGCCCAACGCGAAGTAGAATCTGCCAATAAAAGCACATTTAAGCCCATCTGACGATAATATTCTGCCAAGGTAACTGCAGTATAAACGCTGGATTCCCTGGCGGCAACAGGCATAGAACTAGTATTACAAATAATCACTGTGCGATCGATCAGCGGTTTATTAGTGCGCGGATCCAACATCTGGGGAAAAGTCTTTAGTGTTTCTACTACTTCTCCGGCGCGCTCACCGCAAGCCGCGATAATTACAATATCTACTTCGGCATGGCGGCTAGTCAACTGCTGTAAAACAGTTTTACCCGCGCCAAACGGGCCGGGAATACAATAGGTCCCACCGCGGGCAACCGGAAACAAAGAATCAATTAAACGCATCTTCGTCACTAATGGTTCACTGGGCTTTAGTTTTTCAGCATAAGCAGTAATAGGAACTTTAACTGGCCAGCTTTGTTTTAAGAAAACATCATGTAATTTTCCTGATTCATCCTTTAAAACAGCTATTCTTTCATTAATTTTGCGTAAACCCGGATGAGCTATCTCGACAACTTCTAAGGCCCCAATTAATCCAAAAGGAGCCATAATATAATGTTTAAAAATTTTCTCCGGAACAAACCCTAATTTTGTACCGGCTAAAACCTGGTCCTTATTTTTTACTAAAGGGGTGAATTCCCATTGCGTGTCTTTAAGGGCCTCTAAATAAACTCCCCTTTTAAGAAAAAATCCGCATTGCTTGGCTAATGCCGGAAGTGGGTTTTGTAAACCATCAAAAATCTGGCCTAATAATCCCGGCCCCAACTCCACAGAAAGTAGCTCGTCGCTAAATTCAACCTGCTCGCCAACTTTTAATCCTGAGGTACTTTCATATACCTGCATCTCAGCGCGATTACCCCTTACCCGGATTACCTCTGCTTTTAAACGCTGCTGCCCATGCAAAATATAAGCAACTTCATTTTGGATAACAAAATCATCCAATTGCACAGTAACCATATTGGCATTGATTTTTACTACTTTACCGATTCTTTTATTCAATTTGATAATACCTTTTCTATTATTCCTGTTTTATCGGAAAAGTTAATCTTTTCCCAGCGTTCTAAAATAACTAATTTTAACGCGTAAACTAAAAGAAAATCCAAATCAAAATAATGCCCGCTGCTTATTTCATCAAGCGCTTCCCAGCGTTTGAGATCCAGATACTTTTCTGCTTCTAAAATTGAGGTACGCCGTATTGCTGCCTGAGCAATATGGATTATATTCATATCGCTTTGCCCGGCTTGCCGCAAAAACTTTTCCACAGGGACCTTTTTACGTATTGCTCTGGCCCTGGCTAATTCATTTCTTAGTGCCTTATCGAATTCTTTCCATTTTAACAGTGCGCCTGACCCGGATACGCCTAAGGCATAAGCATCTGTAGAGATAGCCTGCTGGATAAGCGCCAGTTCTGGCTGATTAACAAGCTCCGCGCAGCTATTCAGAAAACCCTTTAGGCTAAGTACAGGCTTGGTTGCAAAATGCAACATGGGGAGGCTTGAGATTAAATAAATATAATAGTTAGGCATTTATTCTATTTTTAATATGCGGTTTAATTCCGGCTTGATGTTCGCGCAAATATATTCCGCTAGAGCTTGGTCAGAAAAATCAAAATGCGACTTTTCTGCATCAAAACTAATACGTAATCCCGCGCTAATCTCGTCGCTAGACTTAAGCACGATCTTAGATTTAGCCTCGAGGATAAGCTTGCTTAAAAAATATTTTTCTAGCATCTTGGCATCCTCATGGCTGAGCGTAACAATAATTTCTTCCTTAAACTTATTTTCCGCGCCTTTAATTAACAGTAAAATAATTTTAGCTAGCTCTTCAGGCGTTAAACTTTGGCGGATATTTTCTACCACTAACTTATCAAGCATCGCGTTAATCCTGCTCTTAAGTATAATCAGAAAATCTCTTCCCGCCTGATTGAGTGCGGCTTCCGTAGAACGGCTGGTTTTACCTGCTTGCTCTCCGGCATCAGCAATAATTTTTTCTGCCTGAGAATTTGCCTGATTAATAATTTTCTCTGCGGTGGCCTGCGCCTTAGCTTCTATTTCCCTGGCTTTATCTTCTGCTATCTTTATCCCCTCTGCCTGAATTTTTGCGATTAAATCTTTAATTTCCTGCGCCATATAAATCTCCTAGAATTTCTTCTGTCGTTTTTAATGGGTTCTTTGATTGTATAATCGGCCGGCCGATAACTAAAAAATCGCTGCCTGCTTTTACTGCCTGCTTGACTGTAGCTGTACGTTTTTGATCATCGGTAACTTGACCTTGCCTGATCCCGGGAGTAACTATAATAAAATCTTTTCCGTATACTTCTCGCACTTTAGCGGCCTCTAGAACTGAACAAACAACGCCGTCTAATCCTGAATCCTTAGCAAGTTGAGCTGCTTGGAGGACTTCAGTTAGTTTATCGCTACTGTCGTCTTCGCTGGTTAAACGTGTTACTCCTACAATAAAGGGCTTCTCAATTTTCAACTCATTGGATTTTTCAATGGCTCCTTTTACAGCAGCTTCTAACATTGGTCGACCACCTTTTATGTGAACCGTCATCATAAAGACAGGGAAAGTAATGTTGTCTTCTATTTCTTCCCCCACATCTACTTGGTGAGGAACAATGCTTATTGTAGAACCAGTGCCAATCGAACAATACACTGTATTAGGAATATCGTGGAATTTTAAATCTAAAAAAACATTGCCGCCTTTATCACCTACCATTTTTACCACATCTGGACCACTTGCAGTAAATAATTGACTCCCGATCTTAAATAGCTTTATTTTTGGATAAAGCAAATCAACAAAACGTTCTGCTTCTTTCAGTGTACTTACATCTAAAGCCAGAATAATCTCTGGATTACTTAATCTTTGCATGCCTTTAATTTTCCGGTTATGTTGCTTAAATTCTGGATATCATTATCCTCCATATATGCTTTTAATCCGGAGATAATCTCAAGGCTAATCCTGGGATTAATAAAGTTCGCTGTTCCCACGCTAATAGCAGTAGAGCCGGCGATAAAAAACTCCAAAGCGCTTTCGATATCCATTATACCACCCATGCCGATAATAGGAATCTTAATCTTATTATACGTTTCCCAAACCATTTTTATTGCCACAGGCCTGATAGCCGGGCCGCTTAACCCTCCTACCCATGAGGCTATTTTAGGGATACGTTTATGCACATCTATGCTCATGCCAGTAAGCGTGTTAATTAAAGCGACGGCATCGCTGCCTGCGTTTTGGGCGGCCAAAGCAATCTCTGATATAGAAGTTACATTAGGTGATAGCTTAGTAATTAAGGTTTTTTCAGTAAGCTGACGCACCGCGCTAACCAGTGCAAAAGTGCTTTGGGCATCCTGAGAGATCAATTTATTTTTCTGCAGGTTAGGACAAGAAATATTTAACTCAATCGCGGATATTTCACTTATTTTATCCAGTTGCTTAACAAGAATGGCAAATTCTTCCGGGTCTTCCTCGGCAGCAATACTTACAATGACCGGGATACCTAACTTCTTCAAAAATGGGATTTTTTCTTCAATAAATTTATCTATGCCGGGATTTTCTAAACCAATAGAGTTAAGCATCCCCGCAGGGGTTTCGCATGTCCTGGGAGGGAGATTGCCATGGCGGGCGCGAATTGTAATAGTCTTGGTAACAATAGCGCCAAGTTTCTTTAAATCAAAAAAATCTTTAAATTCTTCCGCGTATCCAAACGTTCCGGAAGCAACCATAACCGGATTTTTTAAATCAAGCTTCCCTATTTTTACGCTTAAATTTGGCTTCATTTGTTTTACCAGATTAATTCTTGGCCTGAAAAAACCGGGCCATCCTTACAAACTCTCTTATAACCAGATTTAGTAGATACAACACAACCTAAGCAAGCTCCAATTCCACAAGCCATATGTTCTTCTAAAGAAAGCTGGCTGTCAATATTATTTTCACAGGCAATCCGGGTAACCGCTTTTAACATCGGCGCAGGCCCACAGGCAAATATCTTAGAAGATAACCCCTGGGCTAAAACCGCCTTTAATAAATCCGTAACCCTTCCGGAAAATCCCAGCGAACCATCATCGGTAGAAAATTTCACTATACAACCTAACTCTTTAAATTCTTTGCGGCAAAGAATTTGTTTTTTTGTTTTAGCGCCGATTAAAACTAATGTTTTACTTGGTTTCATCTTCTGGGCTAAAAAAACCAACGGCGCCACTCCCATGCCTCCGGCAATCAGAATAGTTTGGCCTTTTGACTTTATATTTCCGCGATAATCAAAACCATTGCCTAGTGGGCCAATAATATCCAAATGCTCGCCTTTTTTCTTCCGCGCTAAAATCTCTGTAGCCTTACCCACTACACAATAAAAAATCTTTATCTTTACTCCGCTTACTCCGTGTATACTAATCGGCCTTCTCAAGAGCGGGTCAAAATTATCGCTTACCCGGATATTGATAAATTGCCCGGGCAGGGCATTCTTAGCGACTTTAGGGGCGCTTAATTCACAATACCAGTAGTTATCCTTTATTTTGGTTTGCGATAATATTTTTGCTTGTAGCTGAAAATTTTTCATCTTGAGAGAAAAAATAACAAAATCAATATTAAAAGCGGTATTATCGAGTTTATCTCTTTCTTAAACCAGGCTGGTTTTATCGGTAAATATTCTTTTGCGCTAGTCTTAATAAGGCTAAAAAACCGCGGCATAATTCTAGGGACTTGACGGCAATACGCGTCATAAGGGGCGCCAAACACATTCCGCAGCTTCTTCTCTTCGCTAAATATTAACGGGAAGTAACGCGAAGCAAAAATCAACAGAAAAAGAAAGACAACCCAGAAGTTAAAAAGCATAAGCACAACGCCAAACCCGATTAAAAGGATCCCCAAATACATAGGATTACGCACAACTTGATAGGGCCCGCCCTCGATCAAAGCATGGCTATTCTTAGAATACTCTGCTTTATAGCCTCTAGCTGAAACGCGGATAAGCTGGCCTAAAAACAAAGAAAGTAAACCTATTGCCCTTAGAGAATTTTCCAGCCAGCCGAAATTGTCCTGGCGGAGAAATGCTCCTCGAAAGAGTACCACAAGGACAAGAGCTACGCCCATAATTATTCCATTAATCATTATTCTTTTCTTCATTCTACCTTTGGCACTGAGGACAAAAATAAGTACCTCTTCCCCCCTGCGCAATTCTTTGAATTAAAGTTTTACAAACAAAACAAGGCTCGTTGATCCGGCCATAAACTTGATGAAACCTCGCGTAATCCCCACGCTTTCCCGATAAACGCACATAATCATCTACTGAGGAACCACCATGCTTAATCGCGCTAGTTAATACCCCTTGCATTTCTTTATACAATCTTGCTTTCTCTGCCTCGGTTAAGCCCTGAGCAGATCTTTCCGGATTAATTTTTGCGCCAAATAAGATCTCAGCAGCATAGAGATTACCAATACCCGAGATAAAACCCTGGTCCATAAGCAAAGGCTTTATTTTTGTTTTCTTCTTAGAGAGCATATTCCTAAAATCGAAGTAAGTCAAATCAAAAGGTTCCGGGCCAAGGGATTGTACAAACTTTAATTTTTTCCAGTCGCCTACTACGCGTAACTCCCCGAATAAACGCTGGTCATTAAAATCTAGAATATCTCCGCCAGCTAAATGAAAAGCCACCCGGCTGTTTTTAGCTCCGCCAGGATAAACTAACCCTTCGACAAGCTCAGGATTAGTGCTGAGCTTTTGTCGAAGCACTAGTTGCCCGGTCATTTTTAAATGCACAGTTAAAAATAAACTATTGGATAACTCAAAAATTAACAATTTTGCCCGGCGCAAAATTCGTTTTATTGTAACATCTTCTAACGATTTTTTAAATGCTTTAAGTGCAGGTTCGCGGATAACTTTAGGGTTATGCACGCAAACCTTAATTATCTTCTTGCCTGTGATGATCTTTTGCAGGTCTTGCTTAATTGTCTCTACTTCTGGCAGCTCCGGCATAGGCTGAACCTATTTAACCTTTTTACACTTCATTTTATGATACTCTTGCAATGATTTCACGCCTAAATCTTTTTTGCTCAGTGCCTCTATGCCATTTACGGTTGCCTGCGCGCCAAAAATTGTGGTGGTATAACAAATATTGTAAAGGATTACCTGAGAACGAATCTTTACCTCATCAAGCCGCGGCACCCTACCGCTTGGAGTATTAATCACCATCTGAATTTTGCCATCCTTCATCAGATCTAAAATATTCGGCCTGCCCTCGGCAATCTTAGGCAATACTTTAACCGCCATATTATTTTTCTCTAAAACAACAGCTGTGCCGCTTGTTGCAAAAATATTAAACCCAAGAGCTTTTAGCTTTTTGGCAATAGAAACTATACCTGGCTTATCCCGGTCACATAC
>JAKLQX010000099.1 GCA_022013085.1 Candidatus Omnitrophota bacterium
AAGAAGATGATGGGATTAGAGATGCTTGCTTTGCCAAAGGTAAAAACAAAAGAAGCTACACCGGATATTTTGCAGCAGCTAAAGGCCCTTGGTTATACCCGTGAAGATTTAAAAGTCATCCTTAAACCCATGACAGAAAAAGCTGCCGAACCCATTGCCTCTATGGGGGATGATACTCCGCATGCAATGCTTTCTGAAAGGCCGCAGTTACTTTATAACTACTTTCGACAGTTATTTGCGCAGGTCACTAATCCGGCAATCGACCCCATTCGCGAAGAATTAGTGATGAGTTTAGAAACGTATCTTGGGCCAGAAGAAAATCTTTTAGCTGAAACACCTCAACATTGCCATAAGTTACGGGTAAAAAAGCCGATTCTCACCAATGAGGAACTTGAGAAAATCCGCCATATCCGGGTGAATGGTTTTAAGACTAAAACTATCTCTATTCTTTTTCGGGCAACTGACGGCAAGGATTTAAAGAATTCCCTGGATAATCTTTGTGCGCAAGTGGTTTTGGCGATTAAGCGAGGATTTACTTTTGTGATTTTAAGTGATCGCGGCATAAACAAAGACTATTGTGCTCTTCCGGCACTTTTAGCCGTGGGAACAGTGCACCATTATTTAGTGCAACAGGCTCTGCGTACCCGCGTTGGGATTATCGTAGAGAGCGCTGAACCGCGCGAAACGCATCATTTTGCGCTTTTATTCGGATATGGTGCGGATTGTATCAATCCTTATTTGGCTTATGCTGCAGTGGAATACTTGGTTCAGGAAAAAGAGTTGTCGTTAGATGTGGCTAAAGCGCTAAAAAACTATCATAAGGCTATAGAAAAAGGCATCTTAAA
Organism: Candidatus Omnitrophota bacterium; assembly: GCA_022013085.1. GTDB lineage: Bacteria > Omnitrophota > Gorgyraeia > Gygaellales > Profunditerraquicolaceae > UBA6249. The sequence continues at coordinate 846 of JAKLQX010000099.1, forward strand.
GATTCTTTCTAAAATGGGTATCTCTACTCTGCAGAGCTACCGTGGGGCGCAGATTTTTGAGGCCTTGGGATTAAATGAGGAAGTTATCGAGAGATGTTTTTGTGGAACTGTATCCAGGATTGGGGGGATTGGTTTTGACATTATCGCACAGGAAACGATTTTAAGACACCAGGAGGCTTATAGAGAAGATACTTTGACGGTTCCCTATTTAAGTAATGATGGTATATATCAATGGAGAAAAGACGGCGAGTTCCATTTATGGAATCCCGAGACTATTGCGGCTTTACAAGATGCGGCCTGGAAAAATGATTACCAAAAGTATAAAGAATTTGCGCAGCTTGTGAATAAACAGGCAAGAAATCCTACGACCCTACGTAGTTTACTCAAATTCAAGAAAACTCATTCTATACCTATAGAAGAAGTAGAACCAGTGAAGGAGATTGTAAAGCGTTTTGCTACCGGAGCAATGAGTTTTGGGTCTATAAGTAAAGAAGCGCATGAGACGATTGCTATCGCGATGAATAAATTAGGAGGGCGCTCAAATACCGGAGAAGGAGGAGAGGATCCAGCTCGGTTTTTGCCTTTATCTAATGGTGATTCTTCCAGGAGCGCGGTAAAACAAGTCGCATCCGGCCGATTCGGAGTTACTACAAATTATCTGGTTAATGCTGATGAATTACAGATAAAGATTGCCCAAGGAGCAAAGCCTGGGGAGGGAGGTCAGCTTCCCGGTCATAAAGTAAGCGTCGCAATCGCTCGCACTCGTTATACCACTCCGGGTGTAACTTTAATTTCTCCTCCGCCGCACCATGATATCTATTCGATTGAAGACCTGGCGCAACTGATTTTTGATTTAAAAAATACTAACCCTAAGGCGCGGATAAGTGTCAAGCTCGTTTCAGAAATCGGAGTTGGAACCGTGGCTGCCGGAGTAGCCAAAGGCCATGCTGATATGATTTTAATTTCGGGAGGAGACGGAGGTACCGGTGCTTCGCCGTTAAGTTCGATTAAGCATGCGGGGCTTCCGTGGGAACTGGGTTTAGCTGAGACGCACCAGACCTTAGTTTTAAATGATTTAAGGAGCAGGGTGCGCCTGCAAATTGATGGCCAGATGCGTACCGGCCGGGACGTGGCGATTGCTGCTTTATTAGGGGCGGAAGAATTTGGTTTTGCTACTTCGGTTTTAATTGTTTTAGGTTGCGTGATGCTTAGGCACTGTCATCTGAATAACTGCTCTGTAGGCATTGCTACACAGGATGAAATTTTATGCCAAAGATTTCGCGGCCGGCCCGAATACATCATTAATTATTTTTGCTTTGTGGCGCAGGAATTGCGCGAAATTATGAGTTGTTTAGGCATAAGATCTGTAGATGAGATGGTTGGGAGGACTGAATTTTTAGAGCTAAATTCAGAGATTTTACCTTGGAAAGCCAAAGGAATTGATTTTTCCAAAATTCTCTATCAGCCAGAAGTGCCCAAAAGCGTGGAAACCCGTTGTTTAATTAAACAGAATCATGGGATAGATGAAGTTTTAGATTTAAAACTAATTGCTTTAGCCAAAGATGCCTTAGAAAAAAGAAAGCCAGTATGCATAGCTTTACTTATTGAAAACATAAACCGCACCACCGGAGCAATGTTAAGCGGTAAGATCTGTGAAATCTACGGAGAAGAAGGTTTAGCTGAGGATACTATCCATTGTAAATTTAAAGGAGTTGCCGGGCAAAGTTTTGGGGCGTGGTTAGCCAAAGGTGTCGCTTTTGAATTACAAGGGTTGGCGAATGACTACGTAGGAAAAGGTATCTCCGGAGGAAAAATCATTATTTATCCTGACCAGCAAGCCGATTATAAAGCCGAAGAAAACATTATCATTGGTAACACTAGCTTTTACGGTGCGATCTCCGGTGAGGCCTACATTCGTGGTGTAGCCGGAGAAAGATTCTGTATTCGCAATTCCGGTTTATTGGCAGTAGTGGAAGGCGTGGGTGATCACGGTTGCGAATATATGACCGGAGGAAGGGTGCTAGTCTTAGGCTCAACCGGTAGGAACTTCGCAGCAGGTATGTCCGGAGGCATCGCTTACATTTATGACATAGATAAGAATTTTAAAGAAAAATGTAATTTAGAGATGGTAGAGCTGGAAGGCCTCTCGGTAGATGATGTAGGGGATGTTTATAATCTATTGCGGAATCACTATCAATACACCCAAAGTAAAGTTGCCGGAAAAATTCTGGATAATTTTGCGCGTGAAATTAAAAAATTCATCAAGGTTATGCCTCTCGAATATAAACGGGTTTTAGAAATGGAAGAGTTGGAAGAGGAATTGGGATTAGCCGAGGTTTCAGATGGGTGATGTCAGAGGATTCTTAAAAGTAAAAAGGCAGGCAGCAAAACACCGTCCGGTCTGCGAACGGATAAAGGATTACCGGGAAGTAATGTCTTTACGTAGCGACGAGTTTTCTTGCGAGCAGGCCTCGCGCTGCATGGATTGCGGCACGCCTTTTTGCCATTGGGGATGCCCAATGGGAAATTACATACCCGAATGGAATGATTTAGTTTTTCGCGGCCAATGGCAGAAGGCATTTGCGTTACTTGAGACGACGAATAATCTGCCGGAGATTACCGGAAGGCTCTGCCCCGCGCTCTGCGAGTATGCTTGCGTATTAGGTATTAATGACGATCCGGTGACAATACGGGAGAATGAGTTGGACATTATTGAATACGCGTTTAAAACCGGATTGATTAAGCCGCGCCCGCCGCAGAGACGCACGGGTCGTGAAATTGCTGTTATTGGTTCAGGGCCTGCGGGTTTGGCTTGCGCTGACCAGTTAAATCAAGCCGGGCATTTGGTCGTAGTTTTTGAAAAGGATGAGCAAATCGGCGGTTTGTTACGCTACGGGATCCCTGATTTTAAACTCGAGAAATGGATTCTTGATCGTCGGTTGGAGATCTTAAAGAAAGAGGGGATCGTCTTTGTGCGCGGGATGAATGTGGGTTTGGATTATCCGGTAGAAAAATTAAGCAAAGATTATGCTGCCGTATGTCTTGCCACTGGTTCACGCGTCCCAAGAGACTTAAAGATCGAAGGCAGGGAATTAAAAGGGGTTCATTTTGCTTTAGATTATTTAATTCAGGCAAATAAAAGGGTGAGTGGCCAAAATTTAGCGGCGGATAAATTAATCAATGCCAAGGGTAAAAAAGTAGTAGTCATCGGAGGAGGGGATACAGGCGCGGATTGTGTAGGAATAGCGCACCGTCAAGGCGCAAAATGCGTGGTGCAGATTGAGCTATTAGCTAAGCCGCCAGAATGTCGAACGTCAGATTATCCTTGGCCAAAGTATCCTTTGCTTTGCAAAACCACCACTAGCCATGAAGAAGGCGGGATAAGAGAGTGGTCAGTTTCAACTAAAAAGTTTAGCGGAGAGAACGGTTGGGTAAAAAAGCTCCTTTGTCAGAGGGTAAACCAAGAAACAGCTGGCAGAGAATTTGAAATTGAGGCAGATTTAGTGATTATAGCCATGGGTTTTCTGCACCCTGAACACAGCGGCTTAATCAGAGACTTGAATTTGGAGCTTGATTCCAAAGGTAATGTAAAAACCGATGAGAATTATATGAGTTCAGTAAAGGGAGTCTTTTCTGCCGGGGATGTGCATCGGGGGCAGTCTTTGGTTGTTTGGGCTATCTCAGAAGGAAGAAAAGCCGCCTATTACATAGATAAATATTTAATGGGTAAAAGCAATTTGTCAATACTTTAGAAGCATTGACAAGGAAGAGAAATATTGTTATACTCAAACGTAGTCCAAAGGAGTACTACTCAAGAGAACAAAGGCGTTTAGGGCCGGATTGTCGGCACTAATCGCTTTTTTTATTTGCGGGGGGGCACAATGGCAAAATACATATTTGTAACCGGCGGAGTGATATCAAGCTTGGGCAAGGGAATTGCTTCTGCCTCTATAGGGAAGATTTTAGAATCTCGAGGCCTGAAAGTAGCTCTCATGAAGTTGGATCCTTATATTAATGTTGATCCGGGGACAATGAATCCTTATCAACACGGGGAGGTTTACGTCACTGAAGACGGAGCAGAGACGGATTTAGACCTGGGGTATTATGAGCGTTTCACTAATACGCTTTCATCAAAATTTAATAACATAACTACCGGCCAAATTTATAACAGTGTAATCTCTAGGGAGAGGAAGGGAGATTATCTAGGAAAGACTATCCAGGTTATTCCGCATATTACAGATGAGATAAAGGAGAGGATAAAGAAATGCGCGAAGGTTTCTAAGGCTGATATCGTCATTGTTGAGATCGGCGGGACAGTCGGCGATATTGAAAGTCTGCCTTTTCTGGAAGCGGCGAGGCAATTCAGGCTGGATATGGGCTACGATAATGTGCTTTATATTCATCTGACACTTGTACCATATATCAAGGCAGCGGAAGAAGCAAAGACAAAACCCACCCAGCATAGCGTAGGGACTTTGCGCGAGATAGGCATTATTCCTGATGTATTAATTTGCCGTACAGAAAAACCATTATCCGAGAGCGTTAAAGAAAAAATTTCTTTATTCTGCAATGTAAAAAAAGAAGCGGTTATTGAGTCCCCGGATATGGAGTCCATTTACCAGGTACCTTTAGTTTTTAAGAAGCAGATTTTAGATGAAATAATTTTAAGCCACTTTAAATTGATTTGTAAGTTCTCAGACTTAAAAGAATGGGATCGGGATGTAATAAACAGAGTACTTAACCCGAAAAATAAAATTACTATCGCAGTCGTGGGAAAATATATCGAACTACAGGATGCTTATAAGTCGATATATGAAGCGCTTATCCACGCCGGAATTTATAATGATACGAAAGTAGAAATAAAAAAGATTGATTCCGAAAGCCTGGAAAAATTAGAGATAGGGAAAATAATGCATGGCATTTCGGGGATTCTTGTTCCCGGAGGATTTGGATATCGCGGAATCGAAGGTAAAATTAGAGCGATTAAATTCGCCCGCCTAAATAAGGTTCCTTTTCTGGGGCTTTGCTTGGGGATGCAGTGTGCGGTAATTGAATTTGCCAGGAATGCCTGTAATTTGGGGGGCGCAAATTCCACGGAATTTAAAAAGACAAAGTATCCGGTGGTCAGTTTATTAGAAGAACAAAAGAGGGTTAAGGATTTGGGTGGAACTATGCGCTTAGGTGCGTATCCTTGCAAGATTAAAAAAAATACCCTTGCTTCTAAGGTGTACGGTAGAATACTCATTCAAGAACGTCACCGCCACCGCTACGAATTTAATAATAAATACCGCAAGGTTTTTGAGAAAAAAGGCATGGTCTTTTCTGGGATTTATCCCAGAAAAGACTTAGTTGAGATAATCGAGCTTAAGGGGCACCCCTATTTTATTGCGGTGCAGTTTCATCCGGAGTTTAAGTCTAAGCCGGATAAGGCGCATCCTTTATTCAGGGAGTTTATAAGGGCGGCACTGGAGAAAGCTAGCTAAAGAGATGGAAGCGATACTTGCCTTAGAAGACGGAAAAATTTTTAAAGGAGAATCTTTTGGCGCAAACGGCGAAAGATGCGGCGAGGTAGTCTTTAATACCAGCATGACCGGTTATCAGGAGATCCTCACTGACCCTTCTTATAAAGGCCAAATTGTAACTATGACTTATCCGCTCATAGGTAATTATGGTGTGAATAGAGAAGATGTAGAGTCGCGCAAGCCATTTCTGGAAGGGTTTGTAGTCAAAGAGTGCAGTAAAATTGCCAGCAATTGGCGCAGTAAACAATCCCTGGGCGATTATCTTAAAGAGAATAAAATTTTAGGCATTGAAGGTATAGATACGCGAGCACTCACTTTGCATATAAGACAAGCAGGAGCAATGAAGGCAGTTATTTCTACCCGAGATTTAAACGATAAGAGTTTGGTTAAAAAGGCCAAGGCATCTTTGGGACTAATCGGTATAGATTTAGTTAAAGAGGTTTCCTGCGATAAAATTAGAAATTGGAACGAAAAAGGTAAATATAAAATAATTGTTTTAGATTGCGGTGTGAAATTTAATATTTTGAGAAGATTACAGGAAAAAGATTGTCAAGTTGTAGTTGTTCCTGCAAACACCAACGCAGACAAGATTCTTGGTGCAAATCCTGATGGCGTGCTTCTTTCTAATGGGCCAGGTGATCCGAAAGGCGTGTCTTATATAGTAAAAGAAGTAAAAAAACTTATAGGCAAAGTTCCTATATTTGGAATTTGCTTCGGTCATCAGATGTTGGGCTTGGCTTTAGGAGGAAAAACATACAAATTAAAATTCGGCCACCATGGTGGAAATCACCCCGTAAAAGACTTAAAAACCGGAAAGATTGCCATCACCGTGCAAAATCACGGTTTTTGTGTAGATATTGCTTCTTTGAATAAAGGCGATATTGATATAACGCACATAAATCTCAATGACAATACATTGGAAGGAATGAGACATAAAAAATTGCCTCTATTTTCTGTGCAGTTTCATCCTGAGGCTGGGCCAGGTTCTCACGACGCACAGTATCTATTTGAAGAATTTATCCAAATGATAAAAGGATACCGTGCCTAAAAGAACAGATATAAATAAGATATTAATTATTGGTTCTGGGCCGATAATAATTAGCCAGGCTTGCGAGTTTGACTATTCTGGCACGCAAGCCTGCAAGGCCTTGAAAGAGGAAGGCTTCAAAATAGTATTGGTGAATTCAAATCCCGCAACCATAATGACCGATCCTGAATTGGCCGATGCGACTTATATTGAGCCTATTACCGCAGAGGTTGTAGAAAAAATTATCGAGAAAGAAAGGCCCGATGCGCTTTTGCCTACCCTAGGAGGTCAAACCGGACTTAATACAGCCATGAAGCTTGTCGAAAGAGGGGCTTTAGAAAAATATAATGTAAAGATGATCGGCGCTAACTATGATGTAATAAAAAAGGCAGAAAATAGAGAAGATTTCAAAAAGGCTATGCAAAAAATAGGGTTGGATTTACCCAAAAGCACCCTCGCTCATAATATGCAGGAAGCAAAAGCCGGCCTTAGAAAGATTGGTTTACCGGTTATAATCAGGCCAAGTTTTACTTTGGGCGGCACTGGCGGCGGTTTAGCCACAACTGTTGAAGAATTTGAAAAAATAGCAGACTTAGGATTAAAGAGCAGCATGATTAATGAAATTCTGGTTGAGGAGTCTGTTGTGGGGTGGAAAGAGTATGAGTTGGAAGTTATGCGTGACATAAAGGACAATGTTGTAATTGTCTGTTCTATCGAGAATTTTGATCCGATGGGTATTCATACGGGCGATTCAATTACCGTTGCTCCGGCACAGACTCTAACAGATAGAGAGTATCAAAGCATGAGGGATGCTGCTATTGCAATTATACGGGAAGTTGGCGTTGAGACCGGTGGTTCCAATATTCAGTTTGCCGTAGATCCGAAGACAGGAAGAATGGTCGTTATCGAGATGAATCCGCGCGTTTCCAGAAGTTCTGCGCTTGCTAGTAAGGCAACAGGTTTTCCTATAGCGAAATTTGCTGCTAAGTTAGCTGTAGGTTATACGCTAGATGAAATAAGAAATGACATTACTAAAGAAACGCCTGCGTCATTTGAACCAACAATAGATTATTGTGTGGTTAAGATTCCCAGGTTTACCTTTGAGAAGTTCCCAGAAGCAAAAGATGTTTTAGGGGTTTCTATGAAATCAGTTGGTGAAACAATGGCAATCGGTAGGACATTTAAGGAAGCATTGCAAAAAGGTTTACGCGGCTTAGAGATAGGCCATAGCGGTTTAGACAATAAAAAGGATTATAAAAAAATTCCTCTGCCTACAATAATTCAAAAACTAAAAATTCCCAATGCCTCAAGAATATTCTACATAAAATACGCCTTACAAAAAGGTATGAGTAAAGAAAAAATCTCTGATATTACAAAAATAGATCCCTGGTTCATTAGTAATATAGATGATATTGTGCGATTAGAAAAGAAGTTGCGCAATGGTTGCTCTAAAAGAAAAACCATTGATAAGAAATTATTAAGAAAAGCCAAAGAATTTGGTTTCAGCGATAGACAGATAGCTGAATTTATGCATTCCAATGAGGCCTCTGTCAGAAAATTAAGAAAAAGACAGGGCATTGAGGCAACCTTTAAGCTTGTCGATACCTGCGCTGCTGAATTTGAGGCTTATACACCGTACTATTATTCTACTTATGAAGCAGAAGATGAAACAAGGAGATCCCAGAGAAAAAAGATAATGATTTTAGGCGGCGGCCCTAACCGTATCGGCCAGGGAATTGAATTTGATTACTGCTGTTGCCATGCCTCATTTGCGCTTAAAGAATTGGGGTACGAGACTATAATGGTTAATTCTAATCCTGAGACCGTATCAACGGATTACGATACATCCGATAAATTATATTTCGAACCGCTTACCTTTGAAGATGTAATGAATATCATTGATAAAGAAAAACCCGACGGAGTAATTGTCCAATTGGGAGGGCAGACTCCGCTTAATCTAGCAAGGTCATTAGAAAAAGCCGGCGCCCACATAATCGGCACATCTGTTAAATCTATCGACGAAGCAGAAGATAGGAGTAAATTTTCAAAATTGCTGAATAAACTAAAAATAAAACAATCACCCAATGGTTCTGCCTATTTTAAAAAAGAAGCCATAAAAATTGCCAAGGAAATCGGCTATCCTGTATTGGTCAGGCCTTCTTACGTGCTTGGCGGAAGAGCGATGAGAATAGTCTATGATGAAGCAACGTTGGAAGAGTTTATAAAAGAAGCGCAGGAAGTCTCAGAAGAACATCCTATTTTAATAGATAGGTTTCTTGAGGAAGCCATAGAGGTTGACGTCGATGCTGTTTCAGACGGAACCGATACCGTGATAGGCGGGATTATGGAGCATATCGAAGAAGCAGGTATTCACTCCGGAGATTCTGCGTGTGTCCTGCCTCCGCATACATTAAGCGACAATATAGTTGAAACAATAAGAAAATACACGCATGCTTTGTCAAAAGAATTGAAAGTAAAAGGGCTGATTAATATTCAATTTGCCATAAAAAACGATGATGTTTATGTTTTGGAGGTTAATCCCCGAGCATCAAGAACTGTTCCTTTTGTGAGCAAGGCAACAGGAGTGCCCTTGGCAAAGATTGCTGCTAAAGTTATGGTCGGCAAAAAACTAAGC
>JAKLQX010000013.1 GCA_022013085.1 Candidatus Omnitrophota bacterium
AATTATTTTGTGGAACGTTTTCATATTTTCCTAATTCTCATTGATTATTACCTTCTACTATAATAGACGCATAACCTTACAAAATCAAACACTATTTTTTCCTATTGGATTTTTTAAACCAAAACCTTCTCTATAACTCAATACACTCACCAAAGTAAGCGGGTTAAGATCCTTAATTCCCTTTGAACGTCGCAAAAGTTCAAGAAACCTACCTTATTTTGTGCTTGATCCCCTAACCCAACGTCGCAAAAGTCTTACTTTTGCGACATTCATATTATGGTGTTATCTCCCTGCATCTTCTGCAGCTTTTTCAATCCAATCACCCATTTTATGATATCCATCGTCGTTGTTCCATAGATAAAAATCATAACCTTCCGGAATTTTCCCGCACCTTTCAGAAGTATTGCCTTGTAAATTTTTTATTTTACTAATATCTATACCTAAAAGACCTTTCCCGTCTTCAATGCTTTTCTCAATTTCGTATTTTATCCATCTACTACTACAAGTTTTCTCGCCTACCAAAATTACTGTTACAGATGTTCCTTCAAGTTGATCATCTATCCAATTCCTAATTGCATTATCTCCTTGTTCTTCTAATTTTTCAAAATCTGCTGCGTCAATAAATCCTGCTGCTTCTTTTCCTTGAGCAACCCAACTATTTCTGACAACCATTGCCCTTGAAACATCTTGTTTATATTTGAAACTAAAAAACGCTCGTCTTGCCATTTTTACCCCCTTTGTAAAATTATTAGTAACATCACAATTACTATAGCCCCTACAATTGTCCCATGGAAAATACGAAGGGTTTTAGAAAAAGTAACGCACACCCACGGTTTTACTTCTTTGTTGACCGTTGACGTATCCATGGAAAAATCTATCTCTGATTCACTCATCTTTCTAACTTTATCATACAGTTTGCGGTAAAGTCTTTCCTGCCACAAAAAATACCCATCTAATTCCCAAAAAGATAGTGCTGGAAAGAATGCCAAATATATGAAAAATATATTTGTTTCTTTCGCAGATAACGCAAATAAGGCTGATACTAAAACTACGCTCCAACCCTTTAACAAAAAAGAGTTGCTTGCCATTCTATTTATAACACCCTGAATCATTTCTAAATGTTTTATTTTATTCTCCACAGGCTATTCTCCTAAACTCCAAACTCCACTTCTTGTTGTACTCTCAAGGCGTCCTCTTGCGTAAGCGTAGATAAGTACCTCAATGTCATCGCCGGCGTATTATGCCCCAGGTGATACTGCAACGCCTTAGGGTTTCCGGTCTTACGCAGCCGAATAATCGCGTCAGAGTGCCTTAACAGGTGCGGAAACACCCTTTTTTCCATCCCTGCGGCCTCTCTGACCTCGTTTAGGATCTGCCAAGCCCTTGACCTGTTTATATCAAAGAATCTCATCCTAGGCTCAATCTTGACCCTGTAGGCATAAGATTCTAGCTTCTCCTTCAAATTCACCGGCAAAGCCACCATTCTCAGCTTTTTCCCTTTCCCCACTATTTCCATAGCCGGCTTTCCTTCGAAATTCCTTATCGCAGCCGGCGTAAGCGCGAGCGCCTCTGAGATCCTTACCCCTGTCTGGAATAAAAGCGTAATCAAGAGCCGGTCCCGTTCCTTCTTGCAGGCTTCTGTCAGTTGTCTTATGTCTTCTTCTGTCAGGTAGCTTACAGGCAGGTTTACCCTATTAAGCGCCATTTTCCTCTGGACCAGGGCGTTGTTCATACTATACATCCCCTACTTTTGTTTAACTTTCCCTCTTGCTTTTGCCTTGATATTGCTGTTTTTACTACCCGACTCCCCCGAGAACTAAACATTCTTGCTACTTTTGTTTAGTTTTTAATCTTTAATGAAAAATCAGTAGTAGCGGCAGCAAAGCTGCCTTCTACTATTAGTTATATATATTAGTAATACTATTAGCCGCAACCCATCTCCTTATTAATAAAAGAGTTAAGGCTGATTACTGTTCCAAAAGTGAAGTCTTACCGTTCCAAAAGTGAAGTGCATAACTCTCTCTTTATGCGTAAAACCCCAAAATTTTACCGTTCCAAAAGTGAAGTGCATAACTCTCTCTTTACACAGGCTTATCCACAATTGCTATTGGTTTTCTACTTGGAATTTTATGTTGAACCGCTGGCGGCGATGGCTGCAATTCAAAATGCCCATCCTCAAACTTTGCCCTTACCGGCCAGTATAGCTGAATACCCCTCAATATTTCCTTTAATTTCATTCTTATTTTTCTTTCGTTCTCCTCTTCTGTGCCTAACTGCTCAAAAAGGAGATGATCAGGAAAAGATATAGTTTTGTTAAGGCCGTTATTCCTATAAGCTATGAATCTGTAGAAGTCAAGAGCCAAAGGATTTCGCTTAAAACAACGTACGATATTCATATCAAGAGGCACAGAGTGCTTATGAATATACCTAGCATAATCCTCATCCAGAATTATCTGCCCTTTTGAAAATGTTAGTTGGTCAGGACTCTTGATATCAAAAAAGATATCCCAGGCCCGCGCGACTACAGAATGAATTCCAATAATACGGCCAGGTAAAGGATCTTTAGGCTCCACCTTGATCACACTTGTAACATAATTAATCAATTGCCTTGAAAGCGCTTTATTCGCTTTCCCTTCCTTATATCCAAGTTTTTTTACATATTCGTTGAATGTTCTGCCCACGTCAATAACATTCGTATTTTTAGTCCTGACTTCCGTATCAATAAAAATCTGATTCATCCGGGCATAACAGCCATAAGGGATCTCATGTTTTTCATCGCGCGTGATTGTGAGTTCGCACAAAGAGGTCTTCTTCGTCCAGTAGGCTGGATTGCCATTTAACCTGTGCGCCGGCAAGCCAAAGATCATAAAGATATTAGAAGAAAATCCAATCTCCTCTTTGACTTCTCCAAATCTTTTTTGCACTATCAAATCAATAAACCTTTCTCCTTCTATTTTCGCCAGTTGGTTTTTGGGGCTCATTTTTTTTCTAACTCCTGCTTTAGTTTCTCAAACTCTCTTATCATAAGCCTTGACTTGGGGAAAGTCCTACCATTCTCCCATCTGTAAATGGTCATCATGGTAACTCCTAATTTGCTGGCCATATCTTCCCGGGAAAGCTTATACTTCTTCATTAAATCCCGGACCTCTTTCTGTATATTTACACCCCATTCAGGTTGTTTTTTATTAGTAGCCATCTATTCTTCTTTCCTTTCCTCTACCTTAAGTTGTTCTATTTTTTCTTTGGGTATAGTCTGTTCTAACTTGTTAATCCAAATTTCCTTCCGAAAAAGTGCATCTTTAGTGTTTGAAAGCTCCTTTTGGACCTCTGTTGCCTTGTCAGACAAGACATTTATCCTACTAGACATCTCTTTTTTAATGTCTGACATCATCTTCCTGCTGTCATATGAAAAAAATCCCAAAAAGCCACTAATAAAAACTGCCAAGATAGTAAGCCAGATAGCTGTAGTTTTCCAAAGTGTAGCATTTTTAATGAGTTGCTCTTGTTTCTTTTGTAGCTCCATCAGCATATTTCTATAATCAGATAGAAGGATAGGTAAATTTTTGATGTCCGACTTCGGTTTGTTTTTGCTGTCCGACTTGTCAAATACGCCTATTTTGTCTGGTTTGTCAGAGATGTCAGGAGTGTCAATGGGGGGTGGAGACTTTAATTGTTCAAGTTTTTGTCTTTCTCTCTCAGTCTGGTAGTATTTTTCCACGTCTGCTCTTAAAATATAGGTTTTTTTGCGATCTTGATTAAGTAATTTTTGGGTCTTCCATGCATTCTGTAAGGCAATTCTCCAAGTATGGCGCTCAGAGATTCCTAAAAGGTCAGAGGCATCCTTAATAGTGATCCAAAGTTCTGATTTGCCGGTTTCAGCATCTTGTGTTTGGTTTATAATATCAGCCATTGGCTAAATTATAAAGCAGAAGTTATACATCTGTCAAGAGAATTTTTTAGCGTCATTCAATATTATACACGCAGCAGGGCTGGTCTTCAAATCGCCTCCTACGCAAAAACTCTTAACCGCAGCCAAAAAATTGAAGAACATAGAACGAATTTATTATTTTTACTGATATTACTGGGAAAAAGTAAGGTTAACCGTTTTATTTCTTTGACTTTATCGGAAACGAATAATATAATTGACCTTGGGGTTTCCACAAAAGGTAGCAATTTTAAAGGCAATCTTGTGAATAAGAAAGTAGGTGTCGAATTCGAAAGTGGTATTCGATCAAATAATGGCGTGATCTGCAAAGACAGGAGGGATGACGATGAGCCATACCTGCGGGGCGTGCAATGGATCAGGTGAGTGTCAGAATGACTACCATGACCCCTTCCGTTTTAAGTTGCTAGATGGGATCGAGGAAACCATAACAGGGGAACTGGACGTTTGTCCTGCTTGTGGGGAGTATTCCGAGCGCGGGAATTATTCAGTGTGTGGAGGTAGCGGCGAGCAGGACGATTAGTCCAGCCCAGGGTGTGTCTTCCAGGCACGGATCGTGGGTAGTGCAGTCGGCCTTTCCGCTATCGTGGTGCACCTCTAACCTCCCCAGTTAAGCCAAGTATATTACCATGCCCCGCTTTGAAAGCGAACATTTCATTTGTTAATAAACAGGACATTTCACTATTTTATAACACTAAAAAAATCATGGTTTTTTTATTAATGTTTTAAGGGGTAAGGTCAAATAGAAGCAAGAGCTTGTTTAGATAGCCTTAAAGGAGTTATTTCTTTTGACTTTAATGAGACCTGCGCGCCTTCTGGTATTTTGACTTTACCAAGGTCTTCTTTTGGAATCCAGCCCTTGCCTATACTTACAAGAGTTAAATCGGGTTTTCTCTGTAAATTTTTAAGATTCAATAAGCCAAGCGCAGTAGTTCCCGGATTTATAAATAATTTTCTGGATTTTCCGTCTTCGCGGGTTACTATTATCTTGAAGGAATATTTATGCGCGATATCCTGTTTCATTTCTTCAAAAGTCTTAGCTATATTTTGAACTATTGCCTCCTGATTTTTTCTTCTAGCAGCGCTTCTTGCCAATATTGTTACACGCCTTAAAAGGTTTTCTGAGCGTATATATCCGGGCTCCACAAGTGCCTGATCAAAGTAAAACTCTCTTAATTCTGCAATCTCAGTAAGCGCTGATTCAAAATCCTTTTTATTTAATAACGAAGATATTTTATCTATCCTTTTGGATATATCTTCGTCTCTGTACGCAGAATAAATGCTGGCAGTGCTCTTTTTCAGATTAGATATAATGCTGTCTATTTCCCCAAGCCTTTTATCAAGCTCTTTTACAGTCTTTCTGCAATATCCCTCTGCCCCCTCAAAATTGTCCTTATCTAGTAAGCCTAAAATAGGCTGGAGATAAATGGCTGAAAATTGTTTCGGATACACGAAACCTCTTTTGGTCCATTCTTCGAGGCGGGTGATGCCGGTTTTTATGCTTTCTCTGTTTTTATTGGAGATATAGTTTTTCTTAGATGCTGTTTTTAGCTTTTCGGCATAATACTCAAGATTTGCTTTATTTTTTAATATGAGAAGGTATTCGGGTTCATATCCAGCTATTGTCTTTATCTTGCTGTGGAAGGCCTTTTCAAGACTGTCAAATTCTATATCAACCCATATTCTGTGTTTAGGATGCGATATTTTTTTAACAATGGCTTTTATTTTACCTGATATGTCTTTCAGGGTTTCTTTAGGAGGCGCATTTGATTCCGGCAAACCAAGCGCTATTGCCCTTATTACCTTAAGATTGCTTGCTATATCCTTGTATGTTTCCAAGGTAACTATGTATTCGACGCTGTAAAGTTTTATAAGGTTATCCAATATCTCTAAAGACTTTTCCTTTTCGCCACGCCTGATAGCTTGAAGCGCTGATGCGAGCCTGGACCTTACATTAATCCATTTTTGCTGCCTTACAGTTACCGAAGGGCCTTCTTCCCCTTCTGTTTGGCTGACTTCTACATCAAATCCTCCTAATCTGAATGTTCTTACGACTCGGCCTACCCAGTCAGTAGTTTCTATTTCAGCTATCTTTTGCTTTCCCCTGAGGCGCTGTGTCCTAAAATATAGCTCATCCTCAAGTTTTTTTGAACTATTCATGGATCCCTGAAGCGTCCAAAGAGCCGCATTTCTCCTGAGCTCAGCTGTTTTCAGATTTGATTTTCCTCCAAGAAACATTCCAGCCAGAAGCACCTGTATTTTTACAATAATGCGGTTATTTCTTATTAATTCTAGGTTGGTTTCCGCAAGAACCCTGGGGTTTGTTTCTTTTTCCGCTTTTTCTAATTTTTCATAAAGCATTTCTCTGCGGATTTTTAATGATTTAAGTATACCCCTGTATTCTTCATATGTCCTGTTTCCGTATATTTCAACAGGCATATTTTTATAAAGATTCCGAAGCTCTTCTAGCAATAAATCCTCGCGCTGCTTCATAGCTGTTTTATCATTTTTAGTTTCTGCTTTCAAGGCATCTGTTATTAGAACAGTTAGATTTGATATAATTGAAGATATGTCTTTCTGTATTTCTATAGCAGCGTGTATTTCCGCAATTTTTTCGGTTATTTCTCTTTCCGGTTTAAGCCTGAAGGTTTTTTGCGGGATTTCTACAATATCTTCAGGCAAGCCGGGATCCAATATTACTCTTGATGATGCGTTTAGCCTATTTAATCCGTCTTTTAATCTTTTGGCATCTATAACAGGAACTCTTAGATTGGATTTAATAGATACTTCTATACTATATACATTATCGGAAAACAAAAAACCAACCATCAATATTGTAGATATTACTCTGTTTAAAATTAAATTTTTGAAAGTTTTCATGGTTTTATAGCCATAGGCTTGAGTCATTGTTTAAGCTGTATTTTCAAATAAAAACACCACAGCTAATATTATAGATAGGAGCTTTGTATTAAAAACTTTATTAAAGTTTAGGCTATGTTTTTATTATACCCCTCCGCAAGCTTCGTGTCAAGTGCAATGTAACCCCGAGTAGTGTCAAGATAATTGTACGCTTTCGTATTTAAGGCCTTTGAAAATTGTTACGTGCCTTGGCATAACATCTGGTTGCTGTTCCTGCATAAGTAGGGACGAGAGCCTTCGAACATCCCTATCATTCGCTACTTCAAAGCCTCATTTACAGATGCCCTATTTTGACACTCTAAAAGAAAAATCTTCCGTTAGAGCAAAATAATCCTTGCAAAACAAGACAATTTGCTGTACATTAAAAATATGCCTAAAAAACAATCCTTGAGAGACAGATTACGCAAAGCCGGTATCCGCCACTATGACGAGCTCATCCACGACCAGACTGAAGAATGGCTGATACAAAATTTTAGCGAAGGCGCTACCGATTATCCTGTCAACGTTGCCCGCCTAATGCGTAATATCGTCTGGCAAACCAGAGAGCGAATTGTAACAGGGGAGAAGCCACTCTTAAAAGAACTCCTGAGAACATTCTGGTATATGTATATCAAGCCAACCCTTTCCCGGGCAGGAGCCCTGGCCAAGGAGACAGACCAATACGCTCAGCTCATTGATAACATCGTCTTCATGGTCAAAGAAATAGAAGTCATGGAATACAAAGACATCGGCTTCCGCGACGATAACCAGGCCAACAGAAGAATGGGAGCCAATGCCAACATAATACTTTTCTCAGAAAAACTTGGCCATCAGGCATTTTTATCTGACATCGCCGACAAATACAATGTATCCATTCTTGCTCTTGGCGGTCAGCCGTCAGTACTTAACACAGAGTATTTTGTAGATACCCTAAAACAAGCCAGGATTGGCCTACAACGGTCTTTTTACCTCTTTAGCATAGTTGACTATGACCCCAGCGGTTGGATCATCAGAGACGCTTTTATGGATAACCTAAAATTTTACGGTATCCCTAACACCAGGGTAATTGATTTAGTCCATCCGGATATGCTCACCCCAGAAGAAATAAAATTCTCTCGGTACCTTATTAAAGATAACGAATCCATGCGGATAAAAAATAAAAACTGGCTGAAAGAAGTTCACAAAAGAGATTACAAAAATCAGGAATACCTAGAAGGAGAGACCAAGCGCGGCGAGAAAATCCTTTATGGTTTAGAGGCCGAGTCCATATCCGGTAAGCGCTTAACCCAAAAGTTAGAAGAAGAAATGGTCCCATTGATCGGTAAGAGCGAAGACCTACTCAAAATATTTGAACTAAAGAAATTAGACAAAGCCATCAAAGATTTAATAATCCATAAGATAACATAGGGGGTAGTATGCCTAAGAAAGCAGAGTTTATTAAATTCAATACAATTAAAGAATACTTTAAGGATGCCTTCAAGATGCGTTCCTCAGACAGCGCAGTTAAAAAATCCATAAGCGAGTTCGATTCAGCAATAGAGACTGTGCTTAAAGAAGCAGGGGAATTAGCCCAAGCAGACAAACGCAACACGGTTATGGATCAGGATATAATTTCAGCCGTAGAAAAACACTTAGGAAAAAAGAATCTAACCTGGCAGGAAACAGCAGAAGAGATTATTCGTCAAAATCCCACTGATCTTGGCAAGATATCCAAAGCGATCAACGACTACATTGAGAAAGAACAGAGGAACAAATGAATCAGGGAGAACTAACCCTTGCCATCTCAAAGAGATTTTTTCTCACCCAGGTAGAATCCCAGGAGATCATAAAATTTATTCTGGCAGAGATAACAGGGGACCTTAAAAAAGGGGAAAGGATATCCTTGCGTGGTTTCGGCTCCTTCACTAAAGAAAAACGATCCTCCAGAAAAGTCCGCCATCCCAAAACAGGGAAAATCATAACTATACCAGAACGAGTCACTATAAACTTCAATCCCTCTGATCTTCTCTTGAAGGGTTTCAAGTGAACCTATGCTTGCTAAAAATTTGTTGTGAGTATAAAATAGTATTAATTATGAATGATAGAAAGAATGGATGTATTTTTTAACCTGGGGAGGTGAATATGGCTGTAAAAGAAGCAACAAGTATAATTGTTGCGTTTGTTTTTATTGTTGTTTTTTCAGGATGTGCAACAATAATGCAAGGGACAACGCAAAGCGTAGGGATAGCAAGTACACCTACTGGAGCTGCGGTAACAGTTGATAATGTTGAAAAAGGCAGAACACCTATTGTCGTTGAATTAAAACGCAAAGATCATCATTTTGTTAAAATAGAAATGCCTGGTTATATGCCTTATGAGACTACTTTTACTCGTAGCACTAGTGGATGGGTTTGGGGGAATATTGTTTTTGGTGGACTCATAGGACTTGCTGTAGATGCTATGGCAGGTGGCTTGTATAAACTTACACCTATAGAGATCAACGCAGTTTTGGCAAAAGAGGGCGTTAGTTCATTATATCGCAAAGATTCACTTTATGTCGCTGTTGTTTTAAATCCAGATCCAAATTGGGAAAAGATTGGTCAACTCGAGAAATTGTAGACTTTTTTGAAGAGGGGGATAAATAGATTTTTTAATCCCCCTCTTTTTATATTAACAAAGAATTTGCGTTAATATCCCTTCAGAAGCATCCAAAAATTTCACGAAATCCACGAAACTTAAGAAAACTGCCAAAATCACCTTCCTCGACGACAAATTCCTTTATTATAGGCTCGTAGCGACGACTTCTCACGCCAGGACATAGTTTGATACCTGCTGAAAATCGTTATTGCCTCACGCCACTACCACTGCAACACAAGACGGCCCCGCTCCACCAGTGCTCCTATTCGTCGCACTGGTGGAGCGTAACGCTTCGACTGCGCGGTGAGCTATACAGTATCTGTAACTCCTCGATGTATCGTAACGCACAGCGTCCCTTGCAATACTCCCAGCCCAAATAATATCTACAATCTATCGTAGCGATACAGCGTCCTATGCAATACGCTCATTACAAAACAATATCCCAAGACGTGCACGGGGCGGGCAGGCCTGCCTTCGGCAGGCCAAGAGCCACCGCTCACCTCAAAACAGCCCCCCACCGCCTATAATGCGCATTATAGGCGGTGGGGGGCTATCGGCTCGCTCAGGTCTTTTACATAACATCGTTATGTAAACTACAAATCACTATGTTAGGACACCACTTCGCAAGAATCCGCC
>JAKLQX010000100.1 GCA_022013085.1 Candidatus Omnitrophota bacterium
GCATTTCTTCTTTGATCCTGAAGGCCCTATCCGCCAGCTCGTCGGTGAAGAGTGAGGATAACTATGGCAAAAGGTTATATTATGTTGCTGATTTGGCATTTAAAAAGGGTAATTATTCGGCTGCCCTGGAATGCCTAAAGGAATTGATTTTATGGGATCCCCAAGACGCAAAGTTCTTTGTTTATTACTTAAAAGTTGCGAATAAGAGTAAGGATATATTCGATCTGGCTTTTCAAAAAACAGAGGAGATCATTGGAAAGATTGATCTTTGTCCGGCAGGTTATCACTTAAGGTCATTTTTCCATCTTAAGATGCGCAACTTTAAGGCGGGGTTAGAAGATTTGAATTCCGCTATCAGGTTGTCACAGATGCCTAAGGATAGGGCAGTCTATCTTTTTGAAAAAGCGGCTTATCTGGATACTTTTATTCAATCCGGTAGATTATATTCTTACGGATTTGATATTGCTAATGAGCTTAATAAGACTGTATCGGAGTTTTCTCAATACGATAAAATTTTACGTCAGTATGTAACCCCGAATTGGGAATTTTTATCCTATATTTTTCTCATTCAGGCCTTAGTCGGTAAAAATGAATATCAATACGCGGAACATCTAATAAATATCTTTTTTCAAAAAAGCTACCTGATAAATATGAAAGAAGATAGGTTCCCGGTGAATAAATATATTGCCCGGGCTTTTGACCTCAGGGCAAGCATAAGATTAATTAATATCGAAGATATGCTGATAAGCGCGGAATTAAGCTGGATCAGCGGGTTAGCCATAAGGAATGATGTCCTTGGTTTAAAGCCTTTGTTTGCTGCGGCTGCAAGCGATATGAAGAATGCCTTTGCCAGAGGAGGATCTTATCTTCACGGCAGAAACTGTTTAACTTATATGAATTTATTCAATAAATTTACGATGATTCAGCGGAATGATTACGATGATATTATCTCGTACATTTCCTACAGAAAAAGCCTTAGCGAATTGCACCAGGCGATTGCCTGGCTTTTGCGTAAAAAAGGCGGCCGCAAATTTACCCTTAAGGAGTTGAGAGAAGCAAATGTTGATATAGATCCTAAAGATATAGAAATTCTTAAGGCAATAAATGTAATTGCAACAATACAGGATTTACCCGAAACTTATTATTATAGCGATATGAGCATATTTATTGTTTCTCGCCCCCAAGCCAAAAGCAGTTTCTCAGTTAGTTCTCCGGTATCAAGGAATTTGGTAGAGCAGATAGAAATTGCTCCAATATCAGAAGAGTTGAAGAAATCTCTGTTGGGGATCAGTTCATTTACAGGTAGAGATTTTTCTTTTGAGAGGTTGTGGCTTAAGATACAACAGTTGCTTGCTTATGAAGGAGAAAATAGGCTTATTGTGCGTTTAGCTATTTATAACGGCGTTATTAAAATGGCGCAGGCAGTTTCCAAAGGGGATAGCGCCCGGGGGCAGGTTTTGGGTCTGTCAGGTGAGATATCCGGACTCTATGAAGTGATATGCAAGAGGGGGGCTGTATTAGAAAATATCAGCTTGGGTACGTTACAGTCAATTAATACGATAGTTTATGATAAGTACGGGGAAAGTAAAGAATTTGACGCGATGAGCGAGAATACGGTTTTTGAATTTAAATTCCATCTTACCTTACGTAAATTATACCAACAGGTGATAGGTACTTCGCAGGCGCGTAAACCCCACCTTAAAGTGCTTACTGATCCGAGGTTTAATCATATACGCAATATCGTATATTTTGGGGAGACGGATGATGGCAGCGTAGTAAAAGCAATTGAAGCTTTTGTTCAAGACAGGATCAAGAATAGCCGTTCTATCCCGGAAATAAAAGTAATTAAGAACAAAGGTATATCTGCGAAGTTTACCTTAACTCAAATGAAGGATTTTCTTTTAAGCGATACTACAAAAAAGTTTGCCTGCGAAGAAGAGAAAACACACGGCGCAAGATTCCTGCCAAGGAATTATCGTTATATGAAGAAAATGATTTATCGCAAGCTCAGTGATTTAAGAGGCGCTAAGTTTGACGTGATTGTTGGGGTGAGTACAGCGAATATAAATACGTTTATGGCCAGCTCTCCGGTTAAACTCCAGAATGCAAATAAGACGGCGCTCTTAGAAGCTTTTTACTTAAGAGATAATAGGGTGCTTACAGCGAGCCAGCAAGAATATAATTGGTCTCGGATTTGGCGGGACATAAGGCTGCCGCAGAGCGAATTTATGGTGCGGTTATTGAATGAAAACTTATTTAAAAATAACGAAAAGGTTCTTTCTTTAGGCTGCGGACGAAGAGAAGATGAGATTATTTTAGCCCGAGATATTGGGTGTTTTGTTACAGCTACCGATAACTCGCCTGTTTGTATAAATAAGATAACTAAAGAAGCGTTAAGACAGGGTATTTCGCAGAAGCTTGTTGCGCGTATTCAGGATTTATTAGGATCATTTGATTTCTGTGACGAAGAATTTGAAACGGTTTTTGCTAACTGCTGCCTTATCTCTTTTGATGACAAGAGAATGATGAGTATTGTTGATGAAATTTGGCGGGTGCTTAGGCGGGGAGGAAAAGTTTTTGCGATGGTTTATTCAAAGGACGATAATAAATATGGCAAAGGCCTCCCTTTACATAAAGATTTGTTTAATATCAATGGAATGCCGTATCGGTTCTTTGATTTTGAATCATTAGAAAAGGCATTTAAGGGTTTCATAGATATTGAGATCAGGAACGCCAGAGTCAGAAGCCTTGACGGAGAAACAAGAAAGATGTTGGAGTTGCGGGCAGGAAAGCCTTTATTTAGAGATGACGCCAGCTCGCCGGCCGCTTCACCTTCATCGAGCCCGATCAGAAAAAATAGTGAAAGGATCCCGAACGCAGCGAGGGGGCAGGATGAAAGGGCGCTACTTTGGAGAACACCCGCGATACCGGTAAAGAGTGAGCATGGAATTGCTAAGTGGCTGTTTGGTAATTCTCGGGGGACATTTATTATAAGAGAGTGGCGTTTTGATATAGGTGAAGAATATGAAGTAAACATTAATATTACTCACTATAACTACAAAACTCATAAGGAAAGATACTTTGGTTATTCAGATTACTTTACCCGGGGCGGGCATGCGATTATAGGTAAGAATTTATATGATAGGGTTATGATTACTTTCAAAGTACATAATGATTATCAAGGCAATGGATTAGGTACGGTTTTAATGGCAACAACTTTGTTGAGCGCAAAGGCGCTTGGATGCACATTAGCAGTAGCCCATCATCCGGTTACTTCGATACCTTATAATGTAGGATTTATAATTATGGAGAACGGATTGATGGGGGTTTTTGATTTGATGGGAAATTCGGATAATTTACCCGCGCTTAAGAAATTATACGGCATAAAAGATTTTCCTTTGCCTGTTATCGTTAGCTCGCCGGTTGTCGATCAAGGGGCGCTCGTTTTTGAATTTAAGGAGCGGGCTCCGGTGGGTCTTGCTCAGCGTCTTGGTTTGTTTCAGGAAGTTTTTGGAAAGAGGCTTCCAGAAGATGCTAAGTTTAGCGGCCGCACTTCGCCAGAGATTGATTTGGCACATTTGCAGGTTTTCTCTAAGACGTTCACTGAGAAGTTAACTCCGGACCTGGCTCAGGCGTTTGGTGGCGCGCAGCGCGTTTTGAGAAATAGGGGCAAAGACGATCTGGCGCGTCTGAACTCAGTTACGCTTTATTTCCCGGAGCGGGCGGAACCATTTTACCTTAATAAAGTTGGCGGCTTCTCTTGGCCTGGATTGATGCGGGATTTGGCGCAAGAAGAAGCGGATTACGAACTTCAGGCAGGGACTGGAGTGCTTGCCAGCTCGCCGATTTCCGATGAAGAGTCTGCTAAACTTCAAGCTTTTGTGGATGGTTTGAATATACAGGTGATTAGAATTAAGAATAGTGTTTCGCAAATTAAGTCCGCATCTCTTGTAGAAGAAGTAGACAAAAACGTCGACGAAATTAAAAATGCTATTCGATTGATGGCGAGCGGAATAGATTTAGGCGATGGACAGTTGAGCCTGCTGGAACAGGCTAAGCAGAATTTGCCGTTGCTAAGGCATTCTCCGTTAGATTTGGGCGTTACGGCTCAAATAATTTGGTTAAAGGTTGCTATTCTGAAAGAAACATATGATGTGGCAAGTTTTGTCGAGGCTATGCCACGTTTGATAAAGAGAATTGAGGATTTGAGCAGTCTTCTTACAATAGCAATCCAGGCTAAGCACCTGCCGACTTTTAAAGAAACCGACGGACAGGAATACATTGATTGGAATGAACTCAGGAAGAAAGCATCCAGTTCGCCGGCTGGTAGAAGTAACCTTTGGAATGACCAAATTCAGATAAAAGAATTGATTGAAAGATTGCCCGATGATATAGGTATTCACGGTTTGCCGCAGTCATTATTTAATTCGATAATGGAAAGTGATTCTAAGAGATTTTTCGGCAATGTGTATATTATAAGCAGCAGAATAAAAGAAAATGACATTAAGGCGTTTTTAGGGAAAATGGTTACTGATGTTCTTCTAATGGGCATGAAGGAAATGAAAAAGAAATTTGATTCCGAAGAAAAAGACTTAAAGCATTTGCCTGTTATTTTGTTTATTAGGACATATCCTGAAGAATCCATGTGGCGTTTCGGCCCTGTATTTAATTGTAAGGACGAAGGGTTCGATGTAAAGACTATTGATTTCAAGCTTGTTGGAAAAATTGAATTTACCAGGGCTGAATACGACAAATTACAGAAAGACTGGTCTTCTCGTGTAAAGAGAAAGAAGCTAGTTAATCCTTTGGGTTTAGAAAGTGGTAAGGAGCTTTGGTGCGGAAATAGGATGAGCAAGATTATGTTCAGGAAAACATTAAGGCTTCTTACTGAAGTAGCTAATGCCCACTCTAGTTTTTCGACAAACTCAGGAGCCAAATTCACCAGCTCGCCGGTGGAGGAAAATCAGTCAGATATCGTAAGAGAAGAATATTTAAATAGGCTTACTCCTACTTTTAGGCGCATGGTCGGGCTTCTGAATGAGAATAGCGTAAAGAGAGTTATCCATAATTATTATTTAAGGGGTAGTATTGCCAGGGGAGATTTTATTATCCCTCCCGGAGATATTGATTTCGCGGTGAGCGTAGACAAAAACCATTGGGTTAATCTTTCAGTTGAGTTCATTAATCTTCTTAACAATATACGAGCCATTTCTCAGGAAACAGGATTTGCGTTCCACGTGCATTTTACTCTTTTTGGGCCTGAATATTATATCGGAAAAGAAAATCTTGAGCCTACCGGCCGATATTTTAGCGATAAAGTGCTGAAATTAGGCGAGGTGAGTTTGTCGCGCCGTATTCTAATTCGCCTATATACGCATTATGATGAAATTATAAATAATCCTGAATTTTTAATTGAATTATATCGGAAGTCGCGCAAGCTGAACTTGACTGGCGCCAGCTCGCCGGTGGGGGATTCCTTGAAGCCTTTTCAACAGCTCTTAACAGAATATTTTGTTGGTCCTTATCATAATGCAGTACTGGATGAATTTGTGCGTAGTGAAAGGTATGAAGAATCTATTGGTTATACTGCCGCCGATAACTTTTTGTTCAAATATCAGTATTTACTGGGAAAGATTTATAGCCGAGTGGGAGATTTACGGGGTAAGTCCGCAATTGAATTTGGTTGTGGACCAGGTGTGGTGGTAGAAATATTACGCCGTTTGGGAGGAGTGGAAGTAATCGGCGTAGAGGCAGAACAGCGTTTTGTTTCTTTTGCCCAAAAATACAATGTTCCTCTTATTCAGGGGACACTTATGCAAGTGCCGGTAGAATTGGCAGGTAAGTCTTTTGACCTTACTTTTTCCAACTTGTTCTTAGATGCCCTGGCAACCATAGAAACTAAGTCGAATAATTCGCTAAAGTATCGTCGTTTAGATCAGAATGAAAAACTTAAAGTCCTCGATACTATTGCAGCCTTAACGTCTCCAGGAGCTTTTAGTATGCATGCCACCTGTTATTCCATGCCATTTACCAAAACTGAATTTAAACAGGCGGGATTTAAGGTTATTAAATATAATAGAAACCGTACCTTGGCTATTCTCCGAAAAGAATTTTCCAGCTCGCCGGTGGGTTCGGTTGTCGGTTCGCGGTTCTCGATTTTTTCGATAGCGTCTTCTTTAATGGCTGGTATTTTGTTGATATGCGGAGGAGGGTGCGTGAATGCGCAGAAATACAGAGAATTTAATATCAAATCATACCCTGAAACCATTTCTTATTATAGTGATGTGATTAAAGCTAAGCCGGAAAACGCAGGCGCGTATTATGACCGTGGCCATACCTATGTTTTGGCAAGAAAGTTCCAGGAGGCTCAGCAGGATATAGCCATGGCGTTAGAATTAGACCAGAATATTAGTCAAAAGTTAATTCAAGATTGGTTAAAAGATAAAGATCCTGCTATGCGGTATATAGCTATTCAGGTTTTAGGAGAAAAACAAATTGAAAAGGCTATAATTCCGCTTCTCGGAGCGTATAATAAAGATGAAGATCCCTATATCAAGCGCTATGCGCTTGCCGCTTTAAGTAATTTTAATACGCCGTTTGTAACAACGGTACTTCTTGAGGCAACCAAAAATGACGATAATTTTATACGTGGCATCGCCTTGACCGGTTTAGGGGAGAGAGGTTATAGCGAGACGCATTTTCTTGGCAATATTACGCGGATTTTAAAAAGCGCTGACGATGCCTTTGAGCAACGGGCAGCAATATACGTCTTGGGTAACTACAACCATCGCCTAGCAGTGGATATTACGCTGCCGTTATTAAAAAATAGCGATGCTTCCATTCGTGAAGCTGCTCTATTGTCTTTGATGAGTAAAATTAATGACTTTCCCAGAATAACACAACCGCTTAAGGTAGCCTTAAGCGATGATAATGAAATGGTCCGGCGGGCAGCAGTAATGAATTTTGCTAATTTTAAAGGGCCTAACGCCATAGATATAATTAAGCCATATATTGAAGATAAAAGCCCGCAGGTTAGGCAGGCGGTGGCTTTATCTTTAGGCGCGCAGTTAAAGCCGCAGGCGTTGGAGCCGCTCAGAAAGTTAATTAGGGATAATGATTTATTTGTCCGTCAGGCAGCCGTAGCAGTGTTTCCCAATATCCCCGGCGCATCAGTTTTCGATTTAATCCCGCGTTTATCCGATTCAGATTGGCGGGTAAGAAAAACAGCCGTAGACGCAGTTGCATTGTTTAGCAACCGTCCGGAAATAATAAAAGCAGCCATTCCTTTGCTCAAAGATGATAATGTTTTCGTGAGGCAGACAACAGCGATGTATTTAGGTGATAAGCTGCAAACTTACCCACAATTAACCAAGGATTTTATTAATATATTAAAATTCGATAATGACCAGTGGACAAAACAGATTGCTGCTTTTTCCTTGCAAAGCGTAAAAACACCGGAAGCAAAAACAATAATGCCGTTGATACGGCAGGTGATACCGGAAATAAAAGTAGTAGTGATAAGCCCTGGGATTGATGATTTTGACCTGAGAACCCCCGGAAGAGAATTAACTCAGGATGTTACAAAGGATTGGCAGCTTAGGAAAATATTAGAATTAGGCGGGGTAAAGGTTATTGAGCATCGTTGGTCAGGGCGTATGTGGGAAATGCTTCAAGTTCAACGCGATTTTGATGCTACTGAATTAAAAGCTTTAAACCTTGCTGGAAAAAATGGTATTATACTAAATATAGGGTATAGCGCGGGAAATATTGTAAATGAACGTTTATTTGGACATATTAAACCGGGAATGAATACGCCTATTGCAGAAGCTATCAAAAAAGGAAGGATTAGGGTAATTAGTTTGAATTCTCCCTCTGTATATGATTTTTCTAAAATAGATCCTGGTTGGAAGAATTTTTGGGCTAGCAATGATCCTTTTTCAAGAATGTCAGAAGTTTTTAGTCCAAATAAGTATGATATTAAATATAATTATAATCCTGATATTACTAAGGATCCCCGAGAAATACACTCTGGTTTTAAAGACCCCCGGGTTATTTCCAATATTGTTCGCCAGGTATTCCCTAATTTATTTATGCCGCAGTTAGATAAAATGCTTAGGCAACAGGACGCATCTAGTTGGAAATATTTTCCAAGCGTAGGTTCTTGGCCTGGAAAATATGATTTTAAAAGTATTGCGCCGCCGGATTATTGGAAACAGGAACAATTTAATCAGCCTAAATTTAATCAACCTAAAATAGAAGCGCCTAAACAGTATCAGTCGCCGGCATATAATCCGTCGCCGGCTTACAAGCCATATACACCGGCATATAAGCCATACACACCGCCAGCGTATAAGCCAGCACCTGCTTATAAGCCATATACGCCGCCGGCATATAATCCGCCGCCTGTTTATAGGCCATATACACCACCAACGCGGTGGAAATAGTGAGGTGAAAATTATGAAAAGACCAATTAGTTTATGGGTATTTGGAATCGGAGGAGTAATTACAAATATTCTTGGAGGAATAATCTTATTTTTGATGTTGTATATGCCGATCGGGGCTTTCTTCATGATCCAGTTTTTGGCTACTACATGTTTATTAATATTATTATTGATTATATCGACTATTGCTTTATTCAAGCTAAAGAAATGGGGAAGAAATATTTTTATTGTTTTCACATTGATATTAAATATTATTCTAATTTGGTATTTATTGTATTTTTCTTTACTAACCATAGCCGTAATTATTTTTCTTATTTGTTTTGTAGTTTATTTTTTCAAACCGTCAACAAGGGCGCTATTTAATAAATGAAGAGGTTGCGATACGGGAGGGAGTAATTTATTTATTGGACAATTGGCTGAAAAGAAGGATAATATTGATAGCTTTAACTTGTTTTATATCAACGGATTAGCCCTATTTATGGGCGAGTTAGTCAAGTAATAGTAGAGAGGCGCATAAATGAAGGAACATAGAAAATATGTCCGATATCAGGTAAAACAGCCAGGCAGGCTTAAACTAGAACAAGCTTCTAGGGAGTGTCCTTGTCAGGTTAAGGATATAAGCTATAAGGGCGCGAAAATTGCTTTAAACGCTAAACTACCTGAAAATACTGCGCTTAGAATAAATCTGCGGCTTTCTGAAGATTGCTCTATAGATGCTGAAGTCTGGATTGCCTGGCACAAGGTGTTTAATGGGGTAAACCATTATGGAATTTATTTTGATAAGATTCGTGATATGGATAAGAATAAGATCCATAGTTTTTTAAATAAATATTGTTACAATGAAATGAGAGGAAAATGGTGGCCGGAAGAAACAGGATTTGCGAAAGGAGGTAACGATATGAATGATCATCGCATTTTCGAAAGATTTCCTGTGAATATTGCTGCCCGGTATTTGAATCCGGATACAGGAAAAGAGGGCCTAGCTAAGATTCAGGATGTTAGTGCCAAGGGTTTAGGTCTGACATCTAGTGAGGAACTAAGGTTGCATGCTGCTTTAGAAATTTGGCTGGAAATGAAAAATAAGAAGGAGTCCTTATATACCAGGGGCAAGGTGGTTTGGAAAAAATCGGAAGGGATAAATAACTATAGATTAGGAGTGGAGTTGGAAAGAGCGGATTTGATGGGTATCTCCCGGGTCTTTAGATCATGATTTTTTAAAACAAAAAAACTTGACCGGAGCATGAAAATATGTTAAATTTTAACATTACGTCTTTTTATAACTATTCCAACGGAAAATTTCTTATTAAAACGGAACACTCCGCGTTTATAAGGAATTGCGCGGGTGTGCCCTTGCGGGCAAGGAGTATAAGGATGTGGCGTAGAGGTTTAGGTATTTTTGTAATTTTATTGCTTAGTATAATAGGTTGTTCCTCAAACAGCGTTGACTTAAAGCCTACCGTTACTGCCTGGCATTGGATGACTGATCGTGATGCTGCATTTCAAGAATTAGCTAAAAAATATGAAATATTAACCGGCGTGAAGATAGATTTTCAGCTTTATGCCCCTTCGGATGCTTATTCTCAGAAAATCCGTGCTGCTGCTCAAGGTATCAATCTACCGGATATTTTTGGCATATTAGGCGAGAAGAGGGATTTTGCTTCTTTTGTTAAAGCAGGCCATATTCTAGATCTCACTGCTTATATGGAAGAAAACAATAGCAACTGGAAGAATAAATTTTTCTCCAAGGCATTGGCAGTTAATGAATTTGCTTTAGGAAACAGTTACGGGATTAACCCTGGCGTCTATGGTGCCCCGATTGATATTATGACTATCCAGATGGTTTACAATAAGAATTTATTTAAAAAGCTGGGTTTAAATCCGAATCAGCCACCGAAGAACTTTACGGAATTTATTGCTCTGGGGCAAAGAATAAAAGATGCTGGGTTACAGGGTATGGTTTCTGGATGGGGAGAGGTTTGGATGGTTGATTGTTTTGCCAATAATTATGCTTTTAATATTATGGGCAAAGAGAAAGTTTTAGCTACGATTAGAGGCGAGGTTTCCTATACTGATCCGGACTGGATTAAAGTGTTAGATATCTTTAGGCAAATGAAAAAATCTGGTATTTTTGCAAGTGGCTTGGTAACTATGATTAATAAATCCGCAGAACAGCTTTTTGCGAATGAAAAAGCTGTTTTTGCTTTTAATGGTTCTTGGTGTGTTAATGTTTACAAAGGTATGAATCCTGCTCTAGAGTACGGCGCAATGCTTCCTCCTGCGGTAGGACAGATTTACCCTATGGCAATTTGGGGAGGAGCGGGTTCATCTTTTATGGTTAATGCGCGTTCAAAGAATAAAGAAGAGGCAGTTAAATTCTTGAGCTGGTTTACTGACCAGGATCAGCAGGCTTATCTTGCCCAAATGACTAATAATCTGCCGGCAAATAAAAATAGCCTTTCTAAGATTCCAGAGGTATTGGCGCAATTTTCTAGAGGTATGGAGTATGCGACACATCCGAATATCTGGGGGGTTTCTGAATTCTCATTGGTTATTGAAGCTTGGGACCGG
Source organism: Candidatus Omnitrophota bacterium (assembly GCA_022013085.1). Classification (GTDB taxonomy): domain Bacteria; phylum Omnitrophota; class Gorgyraeia; order Gygaellales; family Profunditerraquicolaceae; genus UBA6249. The sequence continues at coordinate 11,010 of JAKLQX010000100.1, forward strand.
GGTATACAATCGATTATTATCGGAGAGAAGACTCCTGAACAGGTAGCAGCAGATGTCCAGAAGGTTAAAGAAAGAGAATTAGCTAAGAGAAGGGCGAGATGAAAATAAAGGAAACTCTTGAAAATTATCTCTTTGTGTTCCCTGCAATAGCGATATTTTCTGTATTCTATGTTATTCCTTTTTTTTGGGTTTTTCAACTTGGGCTCTTTGAATGGGACGGAATATCTTTTACCAAAATTTTTGTAGGGTTGGATAATTTTAAAGAGATATTCTTGCAGGATAAATATTGGTGGCAGTCAATGTGGAATGCTACCTATATTACTTTTATCGCGCTTACTTTTCAGAATGTTGTAGCTTTTATGCTTGCCTGGGCATGCGATCGCGAGATCAAAATGAAAAACTTTTACCGCGTGATCTTTTTTATCCCGCCGGTTCTTTCCGAGGTAGTAGTAGGGATGGCCTGGAGATTTATCATTAATGATATAGAAGGGGCAAATATTATTAATCGCATGCTTGCAGGAATGGGTTTTCCAAATCTAATGCATAATTGGCTGTCTGATCCTAATACTGCTTTAACCACAGTAGCTTTAGTGCATTGTTGGAAAGGTTTTGGCTGGGGATTTTTAATATTCTTAGCTGGTTTGCAAACTATTCCCCGTGAACTTTATGAGGCTGCGCGCGTTGATGGGGCAAATGCCTGGCAGTCATTTAGAAAAATTACTGTTCCGATGATGATACCGGTTGTGGTTTTAGTTGCGATACTTACGGTTTTAGGCACTATGCAGGTATTTGTTTTAATTGTGAGCCTTGTGGGTGGAGAGTTTGCTGGGCATACTGCAGTTCCAGTATTAAGAATTTTGGCTTCTATGCGTGGTTCATCGCGTTTTGGTTATGCTTGCGCGCAAGGGATTACTTTTGGTTTAGTGTTAGTTGCTATTTCATTTATCCAGTATAGATTTTCCAAGAAGGAGCGTTAGGCTAGAAGAAAATGAACCCAGCACCTTCTTGTTATTCAAATGTTTTAAGGATTAGAAGGTATGGGGTGTTAAAGATAAAATCTATTATGAATAAGAGAGAAGGTGCTGGGTGAAAAATGTATTTTATTATAAAACCAAGAAAATAGTTTTTAATACATTTATACATTTGTTCCTTATCAGTGTGGCAATAACTTGTCTTTATCCTCTTTTATGGATGATTGTTTCAAGCCTTAAAAGTCAGGATATGATATTTAAGGATATTTCGCTTATCCCAAGGCAGTTTCATTTTGAAAACTATGTTTTAGCCTGGCAGGAAGGTGGTTTTGGCCGCAACTTTCTTAATAGCATATTTTATACTGTAGCAGTAGTTTTTGGTATTGTTTTGGTTTCTTCCATGGCTGCTTATGCTTTTAGCCGTTTACGTTTTCCGGGAAGCAAGTGGTTGTTTATTATGTTTATGGCAGCGATGATGATTCCTATACCGGGAAGTTTTGTTGCGTTATATGTCTTATTAAATAAACTGCATTTAAGAAATACTCCTATTGGTTACATACTTTGCATGATTAACGTGGGGTTATCTACGAGCATATTTCTGCTTAAGACTTTTTTTGATAAAATGCCTAAAGAATTAGAAGATGCTGCGCGTATTGATGGTTGCTCTAAATTTGGTTTGTGGTTTCATGTTGCCCTGCCGTTATCTAAGCCGGTTTTGGCGGTAGTCGTAGTTTTTAATGCTTTGGCTGTTTGGAATGAATATATTCTAGCTTTAATTATTTTTGATAATCGTCAGTTTATGCCGTTACAGGTAGCTTTGCAGACATTCCAGGGCGAGTTTGTGACAAATTATCCGTTGCTTATGGCAGGGCTGACTATAACTGCTTTACCTATTATTTTAGTTTATCTTTTAATGCAGAAGTACATTATTAAAGGCGTAACTCAAGGGGCGTTAGTAGGATGATTTATATAAATTCAAAATTTAATATGTCATTGCGAGCTCGCAGGGGCGAAGCGACCGAGGGCAAAATGCCCGAGGAAGTGCCGAGCCCATTCGGGCGAGGCCAATCTCGTCGCCTTCGGCTCCTCGCAATGACGTTAGTTGTGTTTTTCATATATCAATGCGTCAGTGCGTTGGCTGTAGAATCTATTCCTACTAGTGCCAAACTTTCTTCCGGAGAGCTAACAACTAAATCCTGGATTGCGCATGGGAAGAAGGATATTGAAGCTACTTTTAAATATACCCAAGAGTGTATTGATTTGTATAAGGATGAAGCGGAAAATGAGCAAAAGGCATTAACTGCTCTGCCTAAGAATAAAAAAGAGATTGAGATGGTGCAGGTTTTAAATGATGTGGCTACTTGTTATTTCATTCAGGCGGAAAGTTATATGCGCCAAGAAAAATTAGATGAGGCTAAGAAGATATTTAAATTGATTATGGATAAATATTCTTACGGGCAGGCTTGGGATCCACGCGGATGGTTTTGGTCGATTAACCTGGCTGCCCAGCAGAGTATTAAAAAAATTGAAACCGGGACTATTGAGGTAGAGCAGAAAAAACAAGTTAGTCAACTTGCAACGCGGTTGGTTTTGGGGGATCCGGGTACAGAAAATTTTGTAGATTACGAAAAATACGGCGAGTTTAAAAATGTCGGTACTAAAGACTATCAGTATGTGGTTACTGATCAGCAAGGGTTGATGCAGGCAGTTGGTGAAGGGATATATCCTAATGGCTCTGTCAGAAAAGATCCTGTATTTAAAGAAGTTATCAAAGATAAGCGTTTAGAAGGCCCGCTTTGGGATTTTCTATATTCACCTGATCAACAGGCGGCATTTTTTAAGTGGGCAACTTCCAGTGAGCCTCAGGGGGTAAAATTATTCTGTACTGCTATTATTCTTGAAAAGGCAGGGTTAATTAACCAGGCAATTAAATGTTATTACGCGATCTTGGTGCATTTTCCTGGTAGTTATGGTTGGACTTATTGGCATACGCCTTGGTATGTAGGCCAAGCTGCAATTGCGAAAATTAATTTTTTACTTATGCGTAATCCGCAGTTAGGGTATAAATTAGAAGGCGCTGAAATTAACATTATAAATGGGTTTGATAATAATATTTCTAATGATATCGCGATAGCTTCTCCGGGAAAGTTTGTTAAAGTTGATTTAGCGCTTGAGGGCAAGAAGATAAAGCCAACAGCGGATTCTTCAAATATTAAGAAAAAAGTAGGCAAGGGTAAGGTGCGCCTGGTGCAATATGAAAATGATGACTGGCAATTATTAGTTGAGGATAAACCTTATATCATTAAAGGAATTACTTACGCGCCTACAAAAGTCGGCCAGTCTCCGGATGAGGGCACATTAGGCAATTGGATGGAGGAGGATTTTAATAAAAATAGTAAAATTGATGGTCCGTATGACGCGTTTGTAGATAAAAATAGGAATAACCTGCAGGATGCGAATGAGCCAGCAGTGGGAGATTTTAAATTAATGCAGGATATGGGAGTAAATACCATTCGCCTTTATCACCATCCGCTTAAGATAAATAAAAATTTAATGCGCGATCTTTATAAAACCTACGGTATTCGGGTGATTGTAGGAGATTTCTTGGGTAAATACGCAATTGGGTCTGGGGCTGCTTGGAATCCGGGCACTGATTATAGCAATGAAGAGCATAAGAAAAATATGATCGCTTCAGTTACTAAAATGGTCAATGAATTTAAAGATGAACCTTACCTTTTGTTCTGGCTTTTAGGCAATGAAAATGTTTACGGTTATGCTTGTAATGCTAATGAGCAGCCTGAGGCTTATTTTAAATTTGCCAATGAAGTAGCAAAAATAATTAAATCCATAGATCCCGATCATCCTGTAGCTATATGCAGTGGAGACATTTTATTTTTAGATAAATTTAGTAAGAATGCCCCGGACATAGATATTTTTGGCACTAATGCCTATCGCGGAGAATATGGGTTTGGCGCCTTCTGGAGACAAGTAAAAGAAGAAGTGAATAAGCCGGCCTTTATTACTGAATTTGGCTGTCCAGCTTATGCTGAAAGTAAAAGTTTGGATGAATCTGAAGAGTTGCAAGCGCAATATCATTTAGGTTCTTGGGAGGATATCCAAGGGAATATGGCTTTTGCCGGGAACCAGGGCAATGCTTTAGGAGGTGTAGTTTTTGAGTGGATGGATGAGTGGTGGAAGGCTTATGAACCTGCTATTCATGACTCAAAAGGGTTATGGACAGGCCCTTTTCCTGACGGCTATATGCATGAAGAGTGGCTAGGAATAGCTAGTCAGGGTAATGGAAAATTAAGCCCGTTTTTAAGGCAGTTGCGTAAAGTGTATTATATGTATCAAAAAAAGTGGCAATAAAAAAGGGGGTGGGTATGAAGAAGTTATTAGTAATGTTGTTAGCTTTAGTTTTTTTGGTTCCGGCAATGGCCGTAGCCGAAGATAAGGCTGTTGACCTTAAGGAGTTTGTGGTTTATCTGGATAAGAATGCCAAAGATAATCATTATATTCCTTCCGGTTGGATGGGTGATTATGGCGATATTAAAATGAATGATCAGTCTGCAGATAACCCGCATAGCGGCACAACTAGCATTCAGTTTGTTTATAGCGCTAAGAAATCACAAACTCAGGGTTGGGGTGGTGTTTATTGGCAGAATCCTGCGAATAACTGGGGAAATAAAAAAGGCGGGTTTGATTTAACTGGTATGACCAAGCTTACTTTTTGGGCTCGTGGAGCAAAAGGTGGCGAGGTAATCCAGAAAATAATGGTTGGTGGGATCAAGGGCACATATCCTGATTCCGCAATGGTTGAGATGGGGCCTATTGAATTAATTGATACATGGAAACAGTACACAGTTAACTTAGTGGGTAAAGATCTAACTTACGTTAACGGTGCTTTTGGCTGGACTACGACTGTAGATTTAAACCCCGATGGAGCTACGTTTTATCTTGATGATATAAAATTCGAGGTTGACACGCAGTTAAAGCCA
>JAKLQX010000101.1 GCA_022013085.1 Candidatus Omnitrophota bacterium
CTGCCGCTACTGATAAATGGCTTGAGGTATCTAGTTGCAGCAATTTTGAAAGTTTCCAGGCTCGTCGAGTCAATATTAGGGTACGTCGGAAAAAGAGTAAAAAAATAGATTATATACATACTTTAAACGGTTCAGGTGTCGCTTTAGCTCGTACTGTAGTAGCGATATTAGAGAATTATCAACAGGAGGACGGCTCGGTAGAGATCCCCAAAGCTTTACACCCGTATTTAAATGGCCAAGAAAGAATTTCCTGAAAAAAAGCTGATTAAAGAGAAGGATATCTTTTTCCCGAAAGAATCAATGAATATCCCGGGCGATTTTTCTACTAAAATATCCCAGATATCCAGCAAAACTTTTGGGGTAATTAAATTTGTTTTAGGGATTATGTTTTTACCGCTTGTTTTTTCAACTGTGTCATCTTTTTTAAATGAATTTAGTTCGATTAATAAAGATTTACAAGGAATATTTTGGAATGGTGTGATTTGTTTTTTAGCAGTGTATTTATTCATCTGGGAGCCAACAGTAATTTATAATAAGGGACATAAACTGCTGGGGATTGTATTTAGTTTCTTTAAACCGATGGTTAGCGTAGCGCCATTTCTCCTGCCTATATACACGATTGTATTTCTTTTTATTTATGGGTTGCTCTCGCTGTGGATTAGATCTGGTTGGTTAATTGAATATACGCTTTTTTTGGTTGGCTTTGCCACTATTTTGCATCTAACGTTTTCCGCAAAAACAATTCGCACTAAAAAGGGTGATTTTTTAAAAGGAAATTATATTTTTGGGTTTTCTTTTATTCTTATTTTAAATCTAGCGTTGCTTGCTTTTGGTTTTAGCCTAATTTTTAAGGAGTTTTCTTTTGTAAATTTTTGTAATGTATCTTTTGATATAGCTAAGAGTATATTTCGTACAGTTTTTAAGCAGCTTTTTATCTTTCCCTAATAGTAAGTTGTAATTAAAAAAAATTGGAGAGGTCGCATAGCCTGGTTGATTGCACCGGTCTTGAAAACCGGAAGGGGACTTGTTTCCCTCGCGAGTTCGAATCTCGCCCTCTCCGTTTTATTTTTTAATTTTATGAGTGTTATGGCTGAGCAGATTAAAAATAAAAGGGTAAAATTTCCAGAAGGTAAACAGAAATTGTTTATCGCAAGCGTTAGCAAGAGACTAAACTTAGGCCGAGATAAGCTAGCCAAAGTTTTTAATATAAACAGGCGGACATTAAGTGATTGGTGCAGAGAAAGATCTACTATGAATTATAAAGCTCTTTTAGATTTGCATATGAATTGTAATATACCGATTCCAAAAGAAATTAAGATTTTACCACAATTTTGGTACGTTAATAGAGCGGCTAAACTTGGAGCAATGATGCGGAATAAGCTTTACGGAAATCCTGGTACGCCTGAAGGTAGAAGGAGGGGCGGCCTTACTACAATGGGGAAGTTTATGCGTAAGCCCGAGTTAGCTAAGAAATTAGGATTAAGAATTATTAAAGATATAAAGCGCCCTAAAAGGGACTTGCAATTAGCTGAATTTGTGGGTATAGTATTGGGCGATGGAGGTTTAACAAATTATCAACTGAAGATTACTTTTAATAGAGATACAGACGCTGAGCATGCGGATTTTATGAAAGCGTTGATCAAAAAACTCTTTAAATTAACACCAAAAATAGTTTCAAAGGAATTAGATAAAGGAAGCGATATAGCGGTTTATAGCAAGAACCTGGTAGAGTTTCTAGAGAGTAACGGTTTGAAGAGAGGAAATAAAGTTAAAAATAAAGTAGATATTCCATCGTGGATAAAACGAAATAATAAATTTCAATTATCTTGTCTGCGGGGATTGATGGATACGGATGGCTCCTGCTATGCGTATGGGCATAACGTCAATAAAAAGCGATATTTTAGTTTTGCCTTATGTTTTACCAATGCTTCTGAAGTTTTACTAAGAAGTGTTTATAATATTTTTGACAGGAACAAATATTATCCTTGTATGTCTGGTAGGCGCGTTTATGTATACAGAGAAGATGAAATTAAGAGATATTTTCAAAAAGTAGGCACACATAATCCTAAACATTTGGGGAACTATAAAAAATTCGGATTTTTAAAAGATAAGGAAGACTAATTTTTGGAGGCGTCGCATAGCTGGTTGAGTGCACCGGTTTCGAAAACCGGAATGGTCGTAAGGCCATCGGAGGTCCGAACCCTCCCGCCTCCGTTAGTTGAGAAAATTAAATTTTGGAGGGGTCGCGTAGTGGTCGAGCGCGCGTGTTTGGAAAACACGTAACCCGCAAGGGTTCCAGGGTTCGAATCCCTGCCTCTCCGAAATTTATCTCATTTATAAAATAAATTAAGGATGCCGAAACAATGTGTTTCAGCGCCGATACAAAAGTTTTTGGTGGTATTTTGTTGGTGAAAAGCTATAGGATAAATGTGGAGAAGATATGAGCAAACAAAATAAAAATTATCAGATAGTTTCAAAACTAGTGCTTCAGGAATTAAAAGAAAATCCTTATAAGAAGTTTCACCTCGCCTTTTCTTTAATGGTAATTATTCCGTTTTTGGTCTTTTTATATCTTTTAGTTAATCGATTTTTCTCTTTTAACATACTTGCGGGCAATGTAGGTCTTGTTTTATTTCTTACTTTTTTTATTTCTATGTGCGGTTTTTTTACGGGGTATAATATTTTAAAGAATGTTTTTAATAAAATTATATCTTATGCAGAACAGGCAAAACATAGTGATCAGTTAAAATCAACCTTTGTCGCTATAGTGTCGCATGAATTGAAAAATCCGATATCTTCGATTAAGGTAAATCTTTATAATATTCTTTCGGGTTTTATCGGTGAAATAAGTAATCCTCAGAAGCAGGTTATTGGGCTTTGTCAGGGCACAATAGAAAGGATGAACCTTCTGGTGAATGATCTATTGGATTTGCATAAGATTGAAGCGGGAGTAGTTGATGTTAACAGAAAACCGTGTAACCTTATAGATATATTCGAAAAGCAGGTAAAGGAGCTTGAAGTTTTAATTAATAATAAACATATAAAGTTAGCGAGAGAATTTGTGAATAGGAATTTATCTGTTTGGGGAGACGAAGATAAATTGGCGCGGGTGATAAACAATATTTTAAGTAATGCAATAAAGTTTACTTCGGAAGGAGGAACTGTGAAGTTTGGGCTTTACACAGAGGAAGAATTTAAAAGAATTGAGTGTACGGATACAGGTCCTGGTATACCGCCTGATAGTATTGGTAAACTCTTTAACAAATTTGAACGGCTCGGAACTGCAAAGGAGGGAACGGGGTTGGGACTTGCTATTACAAAAGATATTGTAGAGTTACATAAAGGCAAAATATGGGTAGAGAGCCAGCTTGGGGTAGGTACTAAGTTCATAGTGGTTTTACCAAGTGATCTTAGGATGGTAATTAGATAATATTATGGATAATAAAATTGCTAAGAGAATATTAATAGTAGAAGATGAGAAGGAATTATTGTTAGGCTTGTCCACGCTTTTAAAGTCTCAGGGCTATTCAACTATTGGTGCTTACGATAGTACATTTGCTATAAGCTTGGCTCATAAGGAGAAGCCGGATTTGATTATTTTAGATTTAGGTTTGCCAGCCGGAGGTGGAGTTTTTGTCTTGGAGAACTTAAAGAATACCGTAGAAACCAATGATATTCCTATTTTAGTATTAACTGCACAACAGGGAGCAGATTTAGAAGAGAAATTAAAAAAGATGGGAGTGGTAGCATATTTTCATAAACCATTCGACCCCCCAACATTATTAAGTCAGATTAAGGATATATTAAATAGTTAGAATAGAGGTAACTTAATAATGTTTTAGCTAATTTATTTGTGCCCAAAATGTGCTCATTCTGAGCCCTAAAATCTTAGAATGCATTCAGGGATACTAAATTACTTGCAAATTTAGGGATTAGGTAAGATAATTAATCTATGATAGGTAGGTGCTGATGAATTTATTATTATTCCTAGTTGTTATAGGTGTGTCGTTTATTACGGTTAGAATTGGAGCTATTGCCTTTCAAATAACCGGACTACCTTGGCCTCTGGCTAAATTTCAAGCTCTATCTTGTTTTACAGGAACAGGATTTACTACTCGGGAATCCGAGCTGGTTACTATTAACCCCCAAAGAAGAAGAATAGCTTCGGCCCTTATAATTTTGGGGCACGCTGGTTTTGTAACATTAATTGCTACTTTTGCCAATTCATTAAGGACGGATTGGGTAACTGAATATAAAATTCCTTTTCTACATTCAATCGTTCCATCTTATCTGGTTCCCTGGGTTAATTTATTAATCATCATCCTAGGTGTTTTCGTAATATATAGGGTGGTTATTAATTCTAGACTTGCTGCCAAAATAACTAGTGTTCTAAAGGCACATATAATTAAAAGGCAAATTATTGAGTCAGTTTCTTTTGAAGAGCTTGTCGTAGCAACTGGTGGTTATGGTGTTTCTCGGATTGAAGTTTGTAAAGATAGCCCCGTTCTAAATAAGAACCTTGAAGAAGCTGATTTGCCAAAATTTAATATTTTAGTATTGGCGGTAGAGAGAGATGGCAAGATAACTCCTAATCCTACTCCGGATACTAAATTTATTTTAGGTGATAAACTTATCTGCTTTGGAAAATTTGGTGATATTCGTAAGAAAGTGTGCCTGGGGCAAGAAAATAATGTTTGAGAGGATTATAAAGCACAAATATTTTTTCCACATTTTGATAGTTGCAGTCATTATTGCGATAACAATTCTTTTTATCGTTTTTAGCGGCACTTCCAATTAAATTATAATAAATGAGAAGTTTTTGTTTTAAACTGGCTAAAATTTAACTGTTCAGTTTTTTTCTTTGTGCCCAAAATGTGCCCATCCAAGTGAAAAACACCGGGTAAGAAAGGGAAGAATCGGGCAACATCCAGACTCGAAATTACCTTTGCAATAAAGAGTAGATCGTTGTAACATGTTGACATATCGACGGATGATGAAATTATTTAGGCAGACTCCCTGCCTCTCCGCTGTATATAATTTAGCGATTGTAAAATAACTATTGGCATAGAGTTATTTCATTATATTCTGCTATCTGCCTTGATTTAAAATTCTCCTGGGGTTAAAATAATTCTTAGAGAATATAAATTATGGCTCTTCTCTTAAGAAGGGGTGTAAATGTTTTCCGAAAAGGTAGTCCTAGATTATTCCACACCAAAAACTCTCTGCATTAAATTAAATGGCGATTGGCTAATTACTGAAAGTCTTCCAGAGGCAGGAGAAATCCTTGCTCAACTAAATGATCATAAAGAAATCTCTCAGCTTACTTGTGACCTTTCGAAGATGGGAGAATGGAATAGCGTCCTTATTGCTTTCTTATTGCATTTGGCCAAAGGGTGTAAGCGGAGAAATATTCAGTTTAGTCATCAGGGGTCACCGCAGGGAATCAATAAGCTTCTCAGTTTAGCTTTAAAGATTGATGATAGGGTTGCTCTTGTTAAAGTTGAGCGCATTCCTTTTCTAGAGAAGGTTGCAGACGGAGTCTTGCATTGCGTAGAAAGCATGCGCTCTTTGCTTAGTTTCTTAGGTGAAGTTGCTCTTGCTTTTTACCGTTTAATTACCGGCAAAGTTTACTTTCGTCGGGATGATTTTTTCGGTATTGTGCAACGTTGCGGCGCGGATGCCCTAATGCTTATTTCTTTAATTAGCGTATTAACAGGTGTTATTCTTGCTTTTATTGGAGCAATGCAGCTTAAGTTATTTGGTGCGCAGATTTATATTGCCGATATTGTTGGTATAGGTATGGTGCGTGTAATGGGAGCAATGATGACGGGTATTCTTATGGCTGGCCGTACAGGAGCATCTTTTGCCGCTGAATTAGGCCTTATGCAGACAAATGAAGAGATCGATGCATTAAAGACCCTAGGCATTTCTCCGGTTGAATTTTTAGTTACTCCGCGTATTCTGGCACTGGTTATTATGATTCCGCTTTTAACTCTTTATGCAGATGCTATGGGTATATTAGGAGGCTTCGCTATCAGTACAGGCTTACTTGGCCTTAATCCGGTAGAGTATTGGCACCATACTCAATCGGCAGTTAAATTAAGCAATCTTTGGATTGGATTAGTTCATAGTTTTGTTTTTGGCTTAATTATCGCAATCGCCGGGTGCTACCGGGGAATAAAATGCGCAAGGAGTGCTTCCGCAGTCGGAGAAGCAACTACTTCTGCAGTAGTAACCGCTATTACCAGTATTGTGATTGCTACTGCTGTTATTACTTTTGTTTGTCAGATCCTGGGAGTTTAATTAATGGATTCAGCTCTAAAGCCGATTATTGAAGTGCAGGATCTTGATTTAAGCTATGATGACTATGTGGTAATGCGCGGTATTAATTTTAGCGTAAATAAGGGAGATATTCTGGTTGTCATGGGTGCAAGTGGCTGTGGTAAGAGCACTCTGCTCAAGTCTTTTATTGGCTTAAAGGAGCCGGCTAAGGGGAAGATTTCTTATGATGGGGTAAGTTTTTGGGATAGTGATGAGGCAACTCAACAGAGTATGATGCGTCGCTTTGGAGTTCTTTATCAGGGCGGGGCACTCTGGAGTTCTTTTACTTTAGGAGAGAATGTCGCCCTTCCGTTGCAACTATATTCAAAATTGTCCGCAGAGCAGATAGAAGAAGTGGTGGAATTAAAGTTGGCTTTAGTCGGACTTTCAGGTTATGCTGATTCTTATCCTGCACAGATAAGCGGCGGGATGCGTAAAAGAGCCGGCCTTGCCCGGGCGATTGCACTGGATCCTGATATCATCTTTTTTGATGAGCCTTCAGCTGGGCTTGACCCGGTAAATTCGCGCATGCTCGATGATTTAATCTTACAGTTGAGGGATGATTTGGGTGCGACGATTGTTATTGTTACTCATGAGCTTGCTAGCATCTTTGCTGTAGGCAATAGTTCAGTATTCCTTGATACAGAGAGTAAGAGCATGATTAGCGTAGGTAACCCTAAGGATTTATTGGCTAATTCCAAGGATTCTAGAGTTATTAAGTTTCTGACAAGAGGAGAGAGACAAGGAGCTACCTAATGATTAAAAAAGTAAACAAAACAGCAATTGGTGCATTTGTAGTTGGTGGAGCGGTATTATTAGTGATAGCAATAATAGTCTTTGGTTCGGGTATGCTTTTCAAGCAGTCAGATAAGTATATTTTATTTTTTGATGGTTCAGTAAAGGGTCTTTCTGAAGGAGCGCCTGTAGTATTTAGAGGTGTAAAAATCGGTAATGTTACTAGTGTTAGCCTGATTTATGATGAAAAGACGAAAGAGGTATTAATCCCTGTAGTTATTGATGTGGAATTAGCGCGCGTAAAAGGCGTACCGGATAGGTTTGGTTACCCTGATTATGGGATGCTAGTTAAGCAGGGCTTAAGGGCGAAGCTCGAAATACAAAATTTTATTACTGGGCAGCTTATGATTGGTTTAGATTTTTATCCTGATGACCCGCTGAAAATGTATAATCTTATAAAGGAATATCCTGAATTGCCCGCACTTCCTATCTCATTGGATATATTTAAGGTTATGGATGAGATTCCAATTAAAGAAATAGCGGATAATTTAGGGAAGGCAGTTGCCGGGATAAGTAGATTGGTAAATTCAGAGGGAATCTCTGAATTAGATAAAACACTCAAAGAAGTAACTCAGGCTGCGCGCAATCTTGGATTACTTGCTGAGTATCTCGAAGAGCACCCCGAATCTATTTTAAAAGGTAAGACAATTCCCAAAGGAGATTAAGATGAAGCGAGCTAAATTTGTATATTTTACAGTAGTAGTTTTGTTTTCTTTTGTTATTTTTGGATGTATATCTGTTGGGAGTAGCCCAACGCCGCGTTTTTATATGTTGAGTTCAGTCGACAGCGGAAAAATAAATAAAAAGTTTGACCTTCCGGCTAATCTGAATGTAATGATTGGCCCAGTTCTGATCCCGGGATATCAGGACCGGCCGCAAATTGTAACTAAGAGTAAAACCGGGATGCTTAATTTTGCTCAGTTTGACCGTTGGGGAGAGCCCCTTGATTCTGGTTTGGGGCGCTTGATTATGGATAGCTTATTGATCATGTTGCCGGCAACGAATTTCCAGGTATTTCCTTGTAATTTTGCTATTCCATTAGATTATCAGGTAATTGTGGATGTTGCGCAGTTAGATAATGAGTTGGATAGGGATATGTTTTTGGCAGTACAGTGGACAATCATTGATTCTAAAACCGATAGGATGCTTTTGACTAAGAGATCAGAACTTCGTCAAGTGATTAATCCGCATAATTATTTTGGCTTAGCTCAAGCGTTAAGTATGTCCGTTACGTCATTAAGTAGTGAAATTGCTGAGAATCTGGCAAATTTGGCAAGCCAACCTAAAACAAAAGTTAAAGCTTCTGCGGATAAGTAATGGTTAAGAAATAAAATATACTCCTACGGGCGGGATGGTTGATGTATTGCTTTCTTCGGACCAAAATACTATTACGCTTTCCGTTATAAATACTGGGCCAGGTATCACGTCTGGAGAAATGGAAAGGTTATTTAAAAAATTTTGAAGGTTGGATAAACATTCTGAAATAGAAGGCACGGGATTGGGGCTTTCTATAGTTAAGGATATCATTGATTTGCATAATGGCCATATAACAGTGAAAAGCGAACTTGGCAAAAACACAGAGTTTAAGGTAGTATTGCCTAGCGAGTAAAAATTAAAAGATTGAGAAATCCAGTTTAAGTGGTATAATTAAACGAAGAAATAAATTATGAAATTCGGTGAATTTTGCCAGCCGTAAAGGGTAGGATAGTTATCCTTTATGGTTTTTTATTAGCGTAGAAAGCAAATTTATGAAAATTGAGTTTAAGGATTTAGATATAGGCAATTTAAAAATAGGGCTGCCGATCATTCAGGGCGGAATGGGGGTACGTGTGTCTTCGTCTTCATTGGCTTCGGCAGTATCTAATGAAGGTGCTCTTGGGGTGATTGCCGCAGTAGGA
>JAKLQX010000102.1 GCA_022013085.1 Candidatus Omnitrophota bacterium
CGCCGGCGCTTAAAGAATTAGAAGGCGCAGAATTATCTACAGGAATAATAAGCCAAGCCAATTTAGAAAAAACTACAGACGGAAAAGACTGGAAGGTAGTTTTTAGAAAATCAAAAAAAGGCTTAAAGCTAGAGCATAAAGAAAAACAAGAGAATAAAAATAACGAAGCAATCTTAGCAGTGGAACTTTTTAACAAAAGATTTCCGCAAAAGAAGGGGATGTTAAAAGAAGAAGTGGTAGAGGCGCTAATAAAAAAATATTCACTTGATAAAGTGATGTTGCATATTTCTAGAATTTCTAATAATGAAACAGTGAATAATCCGGTGGGTTTATTAAAAACGTCGTTAGAAAAAGAGTGGGATCTACCGCCCACAAAAGAAGAAATCCAACAACAAGAAAAACAGGTGAGAGATGAGAAGGAGAAAAGAGAGAGGGAGCGACAAGAGCGGGAAAAAGAAGAGTATCTAAAAACAAAAGAGGAAGAAGAAAGACTAAATAAAATATTTTTTAGTCTTTCGCCGGAAGAACAAGAGAGTTTAAAAGAGGAAGCGCGACAAGAAATAATAGCAGAGCATATGGAAGATAGCCAGGAAAAAACGAGCAAGTTTTTTCTAATGGATATTATGGTGATGATTAAGGCGAGAGAGATATTGAGAGAGCAAGAAGAATTAAACAAAAGTAGCAAGAATGTTTAATTTTACCACGGGGTACCCGCTCTTTTGTGCGGAAAATCCCTTTTTAAGGCCGGAAAATTGAACAAAAGTGAAGGATGTTTAATATGAGAAACGCCCTGGTTGAAAGAAAAACAGCGCTCAACAAAGTTAATATGCCGGTCAGTTACCTGACGGAAGAGGATATCAGGCAATTAACGGCCGGCTGTAAGCGGGAAAGGGATCGGCTTTTGATTATGATTCTGTATCAGACCGGTTTAAGAATCTCGGAAGCGCTGGCGCTGACGCCGGCCGCGATCCGGAGTTTTGAGGGAAGGCCGGCCATGGAGATTATCGGCAAGGGCAGAAAGCTGAGAATGGTGGCGTTGCCGGTAAATCTCAAGGACAAGCTGGAATCTTATGCCTACAGGGCGGGGATTGAGCCTAAGCAGCGGCTTTTTAGGATAAACAGGCATCGGGCCTGGCAAATCCTAAATGAGGCCTCTAAGGCTGCGGGGCTGCAAAAAAGGGTGTTTCCGCATCTGCTGCGGCACTCGGACGCGATTATACGGCTTCGTAAGACCGGGAATCCTAAGGCATTGCAGTATCATCTGGGGCATAATACGCCGGCGATGACGCTGAGGTATTTATCTACGTTGACCCAGGAGGACGCGCTGCGGGTGCAGCAGGAGGTGGAGTTTGGAGGATAGAGTTTTAATTGTTGAAGATGATAAGCATATTTCAAAGCTTGTAAAATATAATTTAGAAAAGGCAGGCTTTGAATGTATTGTCACAATCACTGGTGAAGAAGC
>JAKLQX010000103.1 GCA_022013085.1 Candidatus Omnitrophota bacterium
CGGTTGCAACCGCATCATCTATCTCTTTCCGAGCACCCATTCTTTCTGCTCTATCTTCTGAAATTATTAAGTTAGCCGCCTTTTCTGTCTTCTGTTTTAACATTTCCGCGGTTTTTTCAGCTTTTATTGACGCTGCTTTTAGCGCCTGCCTTGCTGCTTCATCGGTTGCAACCGCATCATCTATCTTCCTGGCCATCCTTGCTGCTTTATCTTCTGGAGTTATTACACTAGCCGACTTTTCTGTTGCCTGCTTTAATATTTCCGCGGCTTTTGCGGCTTTTATTGAGGCTTCTTTTAATACCTGCCTTGCTGCTTCATCGGTTGCAATTGCATCCTCTATCTTCTGCTTTAATATTTCCGCGGCTTTTGCGGCTTTTATTGAGGCTTCTTTTTCTGCTGCTTTCTTTGCTGCTTCATCCGCTGCTTTCTTTGCTGCTTCTACTGCCATTTTCTTTGCGTTTTCCTGAGCAGCATCCTCTTTCTTCTGTTTTAATATTTCCGCAGCCTTTGCGGCTTTTGCGGCTTTTGCGGCTTTTATTGAGGCTTCTTTTTCTGCTGCTTGCTTTGCTGCCTTATCTGCCGCAATTGCATCCTCTTTCTCTTTCCTGGCAGCCATCTCTGCTGCTTTCTTTTCCGCTATTTTTATTGCTTTATCTTTTGAAGCTATTGCATTAGCCGCCTTATCTGTCCCCTGTAATATTTCCGCGGCTTTTATCGAGGCATCTTTTAATATCTGCTTTGCCGCATTCTCTGCTACTTTCCTTGCTGCTTTCTCTGTTGCTTCTTCTATAATACTCTTTGCGTTCTCCCGGGCAGCTTCTTCTATATCTTGCCTAGTGGCTATCCCTGCTGCTTTCTTTTCCGCTATTTTTATTGCTTTATCTTTTGGGGTTATTTCTTTAGCCGCCCTATCTACCCCCTGCAATATTTCCGCGGCTTTTATCGAGGCATCTTTTAATACCTGCCTTGCTGCTTCTTTTGCCGCTTGCCCTGTCGCTTTATCTGTCGCTTCTTCTATCATCCGATTTGCATTCTCCTCGGCGGCATCCTCTATCGCTTTCCTAGCAGCTATCCTTGCTGTTTTCCTTTCGGCTATTGTTGCTTCTTTATCCTCTGGAGTTAATTCTGAACGGAATATTGTTTTATCTACCTCCTCGTCCCTGGCTACTTTATCTTGTAAATTTTCCGGCAAATATTCCGCGGGAAGTATTTTGGTAATTCCTGCTCCACGCAAAGCTACATCACCGCTTGATAAATGCGGGGTAAGGAAAATAATTACTTCCGTTTTTGTTACCGAATTCGAACGGTAACCAAATAACGCGCCTAAATATGGAATTTTAGATAACACCGGCCAACCTTTAACCGAAACCACATCTTCGGTCTTAGTCATTCCGGCAAGCATAATCATCGTCCCGTCTTTAATTTTTATCACGGTTTCAGATTGCGCAGTCTGAACTATCGGTATCCGGCTGCCCAGTTCAGTTGTAATCGTTTCTTTAACCGAACTGACCTCCGGTTTAATTTTCATTACGATAAATCCATCCGCGCTAATCTTGGGAATAATCTTTAATTTTACGCCGACATCAATAAACTCAACACTTTCAGCAGTTACTACGGTCGAGGTTGCCTGGCTTTGAGTTTGGGTAATATAAGCCTCACGTACTCCAACCATCACGGTGGCTTCTTCATTATTTAATACCGCAATTCTTGGCTGAGAAATAATTTTGGTCTTACCATAAGTATTTAAAAAATTTATAATTCCTGTATACTTGTCTGTAGCCAGAGTTCCAACTGAAATTCTCTGATATGCTGTCGCTCCGACTGCCGAGAGAGTTGCAGCGGGAAAATATCCGGAAAAGGCTAACCCATCAGCTACCCCCGCAGCAAAAACTTTTTCCCAATTAACGCCACGTTCAAATTCATCGCTTAAGGTTAATTCCACAATATCAGCTTCCACATAAACCTGACGCGATTCCTCATCTAATTCCCTAACTAACATATTCATTCTCAGCATCTTCTGCGGTAAATCCGAGATAATCGCTTTTCCGCTGCGTTCATCAATAATTACCTCACCCGTCCCTTGAGTAACCGCCGCGCCAAACTGCGCCTTGGCGTCGGCAGCTTTCATATAATTTAGGTCATAAACCGTCGTGGTTAATGGCCGGTCTAAATCTTTGATCGCTTTGTTTAATAACTCCAGCTTCTCCGGAATATCGATTAAAATTATTGTGCCGCTGGATTCATCGACTACGATTTTTCCCACATCGGATTTTAATTGGCCTAAGGCTGTAAAAATCACCGAAGGCTTAGCATAAGCCAACTTCACTGTCTGGATTTTTCTTTGATCAACATAATCCCGGCCGAAGACTTTGCGGTATTCTGCTTCACTCATCACATAATAAACATTGCCTTTATGATTTAAGGCCAGCCCTTGGGTTAAAAGTATAATATCCAAAACATCATTAAAATTAACATTGCTCAAATATACAGTAATCCTGCCAACAACCTCCTTGCTGGGAACAATAGTCTTACCGGTCTTTAAAGAAATAACTCTGAGCAACTCTACGATATCGACATTTTTTAAATCTAAAGAGATATTATCACTGGCACTTTCCTGCACCCCAGGTTGATTTTCCTGCGCGCAATTAGTTACCGCGCCAAGCGGGTTAATTAAAACCGCCACAACTATAAATGGGGACAGCCATTTTTTTATAACATTAAGTTTTTTATTTATTTTCATTTTTTTACCTCACGGCCGATATTACTGGCTCCAGTTATAATTGTCGGGGTGATAAATATAACTAATTCCGTTCTTGCGCTTTCTTTATTTCTATTGCTGAACAAATGCCCTAAAATCGGCATGCGTGATAAAAACGGCAGCCCTTTAGAATCATTTGTATTTTCTTGTTTTAATAAACCGGTAATAATCAAAGTATGCCCATCCTTAACTTTAACTACCGTCTCAGATTGAGAAGTCTGCACAATGGGAACCTCAGAGCCGGACTCAGTAGTTATAGTATTTTTTACTGAACTAACCTCCGGTTTAATTTTCATCGTGACAAAACCATCGGCACCGATTGTCGGCACTACCGTCAGTTTTAAACCTACATCAATAAACTGTACACTTTCCGCGGTAATCGTAGTTGTATCATTCTGGCTCTGAGTAGAAGTTAAATAAGCTTCCCGGGTACCGACCAAAATTTTAGCTTCCTCTTTATTTACCGCTACAATTCTTGGACGGGTAAGCACCTTCGTATGTCCGTATGTATTTAACATATCTATAACAATATTGTAATTGTTAGGATTAATTGTCCCCATACTGATTCGGCCATAACTGGAGAGTGCCGGAGACACCGGAAAATTTCCAGTAATATCTAGATTATCCATATTCACGGATTTAAAGATTTTTTCCCAATCAATCCCGCTTTGAAATTGATCACTAACATAAACTTCTAGAATCTCACCGGTAATTAACACCTGCCGGCTTTGCTCATCAAACTCCTCCATTAATTTCTTGATACGCACCAGGCGCCCAGACAAATCATAAACCATTACTTTTGAACTACGCTCATCTAAAATAATCTGGCCGACTCCCGGAGTAATTAAATCATTTAAGAAACTTTTAATATCCGCAATTCGGGCATAATTAATATCAAAAACTACCATACCTAAAGGCTGGTCTAGCTCTTTGATCACTTCGGCAATTACTGTTACCGATGGCACGGTATCTATAACAATAATTGTTCCGGTTGCGTCATCGCAAATTATTTTGCCCAAATCCGATTTCAAGGAATTGATAACATTTAAAACATTAATCGGCTTAGAATAAGCTAATTTGAAAGTGCGCGTCTCTTTATGTTCAGAATATTTCTTCCCGTAGAGTTTCTCATATTCAGCTGCTGTCATTACTTTGACAACATTATCTTTACGGACATATGCCAAATCCTGCATGGTGATAATTATATCTAAAGCATCGCTGAAATTTAAATTAGGCACAGATACGCTAATCTGGCCCCTAACTTGCGGTGAAGAAACAATTGTAATCCCGCTTTTATCCGAGAGTATTTTAAAAGCTTCATTAATATCTATCCCTTTGAAATCCAAAGAAATTTTATCACTAGATTCCGTATTCCGGGTATCCGCGGATTCAGGAGGTAAAACTTCCTGCGCAACTTTTACTAACCCTGGATCATTTTCCGCAAAAATTGATCTTGTCATTACCAGCATAATTAAAACCCCAAGAAAAAGCCACCCGTTTCGTTTCATCTTAGTTCGTATTCCCGAGTACCCGAACCTAAGTTAATTTCTAAAATTGCGGAATTACGCAAAATCTCCTTAATTTTAAACTGCTCATTAAGAGACTCCCCCTTCTTTAAAACATAGGTCCGCGCATCTTTGGCATTTTCAATCATTACTTCCGGATTTTGCGACCAAATAATCCCCACTAACTTAAGATCTTTAAGCTCCATCATAACATCGGCACTTTCTTTCCCCGCACTGCTAAGTTTAAGATTAGCCGGCAGAAAAAAATTCCTTTTTAAGCTTTCTGAAGCAATATTCTTACGCGTTAATCCTTGCTCCTGGCCCGCGGAGATAAATTTTACTACTGCCGCTGAATCAGACGGATTAAAATATGCGGCGTTAGATTTAGAGATTGTCGGAGCGCTAAATAAAATATAAATAAAAATTAAAGTCAAAAAAATTCCCAAACCGATTAAGACAGTGTTTATTTTAGCTAGGCTAAACTTTAAATTCTTAAAAATATCCTTTAAAGCGGCTAAATTAAACTTGAGCTTTACCGCTTGGCCAAACAGTTTTTTGGCCCCGGAAACATTTACCTGGGCTCTGCGGGCTTCGCCTGAGCTTTCGATAATCTTAAGTAATCTTTCGTCCGAAGTTTGTTTATCCATAAGTTAAACTACGCTGTAAGCAACTAAATCCCGGATCAGCGCGCCATCAACCACTATTTTATTGCTCGTAACTAGATACCTTAAAGCATTGTGGCAAATTAGATTAATCCTGCGAGGATAACCCTGGCTGAAACGCTGGATTTCGCTAACTGCTTCATCAGTAAAGAGTTGCAGCTTAGCATTAAAACCAGATTGATGCAAACGAAAATTAATTAGCTCTCTGGCCTCCGGCTCATCCAAAGGATTAATCACATATTTAAGCACAATCCGGTCAAAGAAATTTTTAATTTCTTTAATTTTTGGTAAAAGCTCCATCTGCGAAAAAAGCACTAACTGCAGTAATTTATAATCATTGGTTTCGTAATTTAATAAAACCCTTAAAATCTCTAATGATTCCACGTTTAGTTTTTGCGCCTCATCGATAACTAAAACTACAGTTTTTTGCTCCTCGACGCCTTTCTTATAAAGATGTTTTTTAATTATCTCTTTATAATCTAAAATACTGGGAGTGCCGGTAATCTGATCCTGGAGATTAAACGCGCGCACTAATGATTCCAGGAATAACTCCTCACTTTGAGCCGTAGGATCTAAAATCATATAGAATACTATATCTTCCCGCTCCTTGAACATCTGAAAAAGCTTACGCGAAAGAGTAGTTTTGCCTACTCCCACATCCCCTAAAATAACGCTTAAGCCCCGGCGCAGGCGGATCTCGACTAATAAACGAAACAACGCCGCCTTATGTTCAATAGATTCAAAGAGAAACTCCGGGTCGGGGCTGCTGGAAAATGGTTCTTTAATTAAACCTAAGGTTGAAAAATAACTCATTTAACCTTTTCTTAGCAAATCACAGATTAATTTTAAGGAATATCCCTGGCTTTTAAGGTTATTCACCTTCTTTAAACAAACACTTACCTGGCGCGCGTCATAAAGCCGGTTGTTGGCATTTCTCTTCTTAACCATCAGCAGGCCCAAACTGGTATAATAATTAACTGTTTGATAAGAAATGCTGTAAATTTTGCTAATTTCAGTCGGTGAGATTAACGTTTTGGCCATGATTGATTCCTCCAATAATAACTTATAGTAATTTCTACTAAGCTATATAAGATGCTATAACAAACTATGCCTTTTGTCAATCACTATTTTGCTTAAGGGGACGTGCTAAAAGGGGACACCCTTGGATTAAGGGTGTCCCCTAAGAGGACGTCCCCTTTCATTTAAATTTTTTTAAGTAATGAGGATAAAAATGCAGATTCTGCCCGTAATAAACAGAGGTTGTGCTCTAAGATCTGGGAGTGCGGGAGTGAGCCTTTTAAAGCTTTAGAATTAAGCAGGTCGACAATACCCAAAGATATCTTTTTTAAAATGGTTAAGCGGGCGGCTAATCTTCGGCGGGCTAAATTTGCCGGAAGATAACTTAAAAAATAAAGGCTTAGATCCAAAGTAAACTGCGGACGCTTAAAATTAAGCAGGTTTTTACTCAAAAGCATCTCAAAACGCTCTTTACCTTTATGCGTCAGGCAATAGACAAAGCGCTTTGGCCTTCGGCCTAGCTTATCTGCCTGCTTAGTCAACAAACCTTTTTTTTCTAAGACTTTTAAAGGATAATAAATCGATTTTAACTGCACTCCGGCAAAAAGCGAGAGTATTTCGCGCACTTTAATCTTGATTTCATAACCGTGTTTCGGTTTTTGTCGTAAGAGGCCTAATAACAGAAGCTCCTGCTCAATCATGCGGTAACACCCATACACCTGAATTTCGCGTACCTTAACTTTAATAATTTATCTTTATCTAAGGCTTCCAGCTCTTTTAAATTCCTTAAAATTGATTCCTTAACATTTTGGGCAATCTTTTGCGCGTCCCGATGCGCTCCTCCTAAGGGTTCAGGGATCACTTCATCAATTAAGCCCATCTTCAAAAGATCCGCGCCGGTTAATTTCAGAACCTCAGCTGCCTGAGGAGCTTTGGCGCCATCCTTCCAGAGAATTGCCGCGCACCCCTCTGGAGAAATAACCGAATAATAAGAGTTCTCCAGTACCACCACGCGATCCGCTACTCCTACTCCCAGAGCACCGCCAGAACCACCCTCACCGATAACAATTGCTATAATCGGTACGCTAATACAGATCATCTCGCGTAAATTAAGCGCGATCGCGTGCGACTGGCCGCGTTCTTCCGCCCCGATACCGGGATAAGCCCCCGGAGTATCAATAAAGATTATCACCGGCAATTGAAATTCTTCCGCCAGCTGCATAACGCGCAAAGCCTTGCGATAACCTTCTGGGTGCGCGCAACCAAAATTACGTTTTAAATTTTCTTTTGTATCCCGGCCTTTTTGATGCCCGATAACCATCACTTTATTTTTATCCAGTTTAGCCAAACCGCAGATCATCGCCTTATCATCGCTAAAAAGCCTATCTCCGTGCAACTCCACAAAATCCGTCATAATCATATTAATATAATCTAAGGTGTACGGCCGCAAAGGATGCCGAGCCAACTGCACCTTTTGCCAAGGGGTAAGATTGCCGTAGACATCTTTTCTTAAGTGTTCTAATTTATCTTCAAGTTTCTTTACTTCAGAAGACAGGTCAATCTTCTTATCCAAGATAAAAGTTCTTAGATCCTGAATTTTTTTCTCTAACTCAATAATAGGTTTTTCAAAATCAGGCCCGGCCATAGTTTAATCTACAATAGTCACTTCAATGCCAACGGGCACAATACTATAAAGCTCCTCTACATCAGCATTATTTAAACGCACGCAACCTTGCGTCACCTGCTTGCCTAATTCCTTAGGCTCAGTAGTTCCGTGAATACCATAACCCGCCAGATCAAAACCCATCCAACGCGTGCCTAACACATTTTCTGTACTTTCTGGCGGCACAACTGCTCCTGCTTTAAACCAGGTAGGGTTAAGCAGCTTATTAACAATTTTAAATACCCCCACGGGGGTACAATTATTTTTGCCGGTAGAGACAATATATGTCTTAATTACCTCTTCTTCGCTTTTAAGTAATAATATATTCTGAGATTTATCTACTAGAATACTAAAAGGCATACTCCAGATTTTTATTTTGCGGCCGGAGATAATTACTGAATCACTGATATTATTACTTTTCATAAGAAGTTCAATAGTAGTCTTATGCGTTCGCGCAATTTTATCTAAAGTATCCCCTGACTTAATCTGATAAATTATGCTTTTTGGCGTAATCGTTGACGAGAATAATAATTTTATATTTATCTCTTCTATCCTTTTCTGCCAATTGGCTACATCTGATGATTCAGAAAAATCATTAACCAACTGCTGATATACGCCCTTTACTTCAAGCAGGCTCGCTTTTGCTTCAAGCAGGCGCGCCTGATTAAGCAAAGCGCGCACTGTCGCCCGATGTTTACCTCCCGCAGCCCCACTACTCACTTTTTTGACTCCTAAAACCACCAGAAGCATTAGAATCAAGATTACCCCTAAAATTATTGCCAGAAATTTTTTATTCACTAAAACCCCCTTAATTAACTAGGTAGCGGATTATATTTTCATCTCGCCCAGGATATCAAAGCAATTACAATTCCTAAAAGTAACCCCATAATTACTTCTACCGGCGTATGCCCGATTAATTCACGTAAACGTAGCTCCTGAATCTTGCCCTGCCAATAGATATCCTCCATAATTTTATTTAAAATACTAGCTTGCTTGCCTGTCGAGCGGCGCACGCCCTGCGCGTCAAACATAACCACGATGGCAAAAGCAAAAGCCAGAGCAAAATATACACTATCAAAACCACATGCTAAACCAATACTCGTCGACAAACACGATGCCCCGGCAGCATGCGCAGAGGGCATTCCTCCGCTACCGATAAAAAGACGGAAATCAAATCTCTTCAAACGAAAAACTCCAATAACCACCTTCAGCGTCTGAGCGATTAGCCAAGCGGAAATAGTGGTCATTAAGATTTTGTTTCTATATATTTCTACAAAAAAATCATTCATTATTCTTTAGTTTTGGCAGGGACAACTTCAATCTTAATTTTTGTCGCAGTGGTTGACTGGCCATCCTTAATTAGGTAACCCTGATTTCCTGGCATTGACAAAAAAGATGAATTATGTTTTCTTTTTTTTAGCTCGCGGATCGCTTTTTTAAGTTCAACAATTGAACTTAATGTAGCCTTAAACTCCTCATTTTGCAGATAAATACGTTTTCGGCTATCAATAAGCGCTTTATTTTCCGCTTTCGATATAGAGAACTTAGCATTTACTTCTTTGAGTTTACTTTGCATTTTTGAGTTATCTTGGAATAACTGCGTAATTTTGTTCATACTTGCTTTTATATAAAGCTTAAGATTCGCGTTTTTTTGTAACGTTTGCTCTTTGAGCTCTTTTTCTTTCTCTAGCTCCTGCAACAACTTTTGCTTCTCTTGAGTTAATGCCGCGGCCTCTCCTTGAACCTGCACCAGGTTATCTTGGAGCCTATATCTTGCCTTTAATTCGCTAGTATACCTAATCATACTAAAAACAGTAACGCTCAATAACAAGATAAGCGCTACATTTTTAATCGTGTCCTTATTCATGAGTTATATTATATAATCTACCATCTAAAAAGCAAGATATTTTAATGTTAGATTCCCCCTTTTCTTGCGTCTATTGCCCCAGGAGGAGAAACCATGATCTCAAAAACTTACAGTTTTGGGCTTTTAGGCTTAGAACCCTATCCCGTGGAAATTGAAATCGATGTGGCTAATGGCCTTCCTACAATAACCATAGTTGGCCTGGCAGATACAGCGATTAAGGAAAGTAAAGAAAGGGTGCGCTCTGCGATCAAGAATTCTGGATTTAATTGGCCCGCGCAAAGAATAACTATAAATCTCAGCCCTTCTGATATCAAAAAAGAAGGCGCTTGTTTTGATCTAGCCATTGCCATGGGGATCCTAGCAGCAACTGGCCAGATTAATAACGCGCCTCTTGAGAATTATTATTTTCTAGGAGAGCTGTCTCTTGACGGGCAGATAAAACCTGTGCACGGGGTTTTAGCCATAAGCTTAGCCGTGGCTAAAACCTTGAGAAAAAACATTATTCTTCCTGAAGAAAATATAAAAGAGGCGGCAATTATACCAGAAATATCCGCCTGGCCGCTAAAAAGCTTAAAAGAAGTAATACAATTTTTGGTAGACCCCGCTTTAAAACAACCTTTTAAATTATCTTCTGAGCAATTCCTCAAAGGGAATACTAATTACACAATAGATTTTTCCGAAGTTAAGGGGCAATTCTTTGCCAAAAGAGCCTTAGAAGTTGCTGTATCCGGCGGGCATAATATTATTTTAATCGGCCCGCCAGGTAGCGGAAAAACTATGCTTGCTAAAAGAATCCCTACAATTATGCCGGATTTAAACTTAAAAGAAATATTAGAAATAACCAAAATCCACTCAGTAGCCGGCACATTATTAAACAATGATGGTTTTATTTCTACCCGGCCTTTTCGCTCTCCGCATCACAGCATCTCAGATGTCGCCTTAATCGGCGGAGGCAACATACCTAAACCCGGAGAGATAAGCCTGGCGCATTACGGGGTATTATTTTTAGATGAACTACCCGAGTTTAGCCGCAAAGCCCTTGAAGCCTTGCGTCAACCATTAGAAGATAATTTAATTTGTGTCAGCCGCATGAAAAAAACGCTCATCTTTCCAGCTTGCTTTATTTTAGCCGCGGCGCTTAACCCTTGCCCGTGCGGAAATTATTTTAATCCTGAGAAATCTTGCCATTGTCCTACTACAAAAAGAAAAAATTATTTAGGCAAAATTTCCGGGCCGTTGCTTGACAGAATTGATATTCACATTGATGTCCCGCCGGTAAAATACCGGGATTTAAGCGAATATAAGGACGCGGAAACGTCAAAAGAAATAAAACTGCGAGTGGAAGTTGCTCGCGATATCCAACAAAAAAGATTTAATAACACAAAAATATTTTGTAACAGCCAAATGCATGGCAGATTAGTCAAAGAATATTGTGTTTTAAACAACGAGGCAAAAGCATTGCTGCGTATGGCTATATCAGAATTAGGAGTTTCCGCCAGAGGCTATGACAAGATACTTAAAGTCTCGCGCACCATCGCAGATTTAAGGAAAGCGGAAATTATTACAGCTGAAGATATCGCAGAAGCGATTCAATACCGAAGCCTAGACAGACAACTGCAAGCTTAGAACAAACCCCCTCCCTAACCCTCCCCACAAGGGGGAGGGAATAACAAGTAAGTTCCCATTTTCTTGTGGGAGGTGCTAAAGATGAGAATGAAGGGATGAGAATAACAAGTTAATTCCCCTTTTCTCGTGGAAAGATCTAGGAGAATGAATGGTAAATAAGTTCCCCTCCCCTTGTGGGAGGGGCTAAAGATGGGAATGAAGAGATGAGAATGACAATTAAGTTCCCCTCCCCTTGTGGGAGGGGCTAGGGGTGGGGAGATTGAAGAAATCGCTAACATTTTACGCTAAAAAATTAAGAAGTAGTTCTACCGAAGCAGAAAAATATTTATGGTGTGTACTCCGCAATAAAAACCTTGGAATAAAGTTCCGTAGGCAAACTGTTATTGGACAATTTATTGTAGATTTTGTAAGTTTTGAAAATAAATTGGTAGTGGAAGTTGATGGTGGTCAGCATTTGAAAAGTAGACAAGATAATGTGCGTGATCAATGGCTTATAAGACAGGGCTTTAAAATTTTAAGGTTTTGGAATCACGATGTATTGAGAAATCGGGATGGAGTTTTACAAAAAATTGTCGAGTATCTGGAATCCCCCTCCCTAACCCTCCCCACAAGGGGGAGGGAATAACAATTAAGTCCCCCTTTTCTTAGAGGTATTAAGAAAGAAAATAACAGATAGTTCCCCTCCCCTTGTGGGAGGGGCTAAAGATGGGAATGAAGAGATGAGAATGACAATTAAGTTCCCCTCCCCTTGTGGGAGGGGCTAAAGATGGGAATGAAGAGATGAGAATAACAAGTGAATTCCCCTCTTCTTATGAGAAAAACTAGGAGAGAAAACAACAGGTGAATTCCCCCTCCCCTTGTGGGAGGGGTTAGGGGTGGGGTGAATTACTTCGTAGTTACTTCAATTATAGTAGTGGCCTTAGAGGTGTTGCCTGCGTCATCCCTTACCGTAAGTGTGGCGGTAAAATTACGTGAGCCATAAGTAGTGCTCCAATAAGTATTCTCGGGATCTTTTTTATTAGAGATATCTCCGTCACCAAAATTCCAATCATAAGCAACAATATTCCCTGACTTAGAGTATGATTTTTGACCCGAGAAATTTACTTTAAGTGGTGAATAACCTTTAACAGGCTTAGCAATAATTACTGCAACCGGAGGCGCTACTGTTATTTTAACTACTGGAGTTTCTTTAACAACAGGTTTAACCTCTATAGGCGGCTGAACCACTACAACAGGCGCCACAGAAGATTTGACCACAAGTTCTTCTTTTATAACAGATGGAGTAACTACTGGTTCAGCAGCTGGGACAACTAATGATTCAACAGCTGGAGCAACTAATGCTTCAGCAACTGAAGTTGATATTGACACAGCCGCTGAAGGCTGAGGAATAACCACCTGAGTTACTGGTAATGCTGGAGCTTGTTGCACCAAAACCTGTTGTAAAGGCTTTTGAACAGAAGGTTCTTTACTCAAATCTTCAACAATATACGCCGCAAGTTTTTCCTTTAAGGCGTTTACGCGGGCTTTTTCTAATTCATCCTTTTGTTCATCAAGCTTATCCACTCTTTCTTTATATTTAGGATTACGGTTATATTTATAATCTTCAACAGCAGTAAACGGCCAGCGCAAAACACCGCCTAATAAATCCACAAGCATCGCCGGCGGATTCCAAAAAGTCTCTTTTAAGCGCGATTCTATCTCACCAATTTTCTTATAATAATACTCAACTTTAGCTCTCCGGCGTTTAAAGCGTTTTTCGGCTAAAGTTAAATCCGGCAGGGAATTATCTTTACCAACAGTATATTCTAATAAAGGTTTACCGTCGTAACTTACTAAATAACCTTGCGCTTTAGCAGAATCAGGCTTCTGAAATTTATAAGTAGCACAGCCAGATAAGATGAATACAAAAAATAATAAAATCAGTATTTTTTTCAAATCCACACTCCCCTTCCGACGTTAAATATAAAAATTTTTTATTTAACGCATTAATGCCAATGCTTCCGAACGGGTTTTCTCACTATCCTTAAAAATCCCCCGCACAGCACTAGTTATCGTCATCGTCCCAGGTTTTCTCACCCCGCGAATAGACATGCACATATGTTCCGCCTCAATAACCACCATTACCCCTAATGGTTTTAATTTAGACATAATAATCTCAGCAATCTGAGTAGTTAACCTCTCCTGAACTTGCGGCCGGTGCGCAAGAATTTCAATAACCCGCACCAATTTACTTAAACCAGTAACCCTGCCATTTTTAGGTATATAAGCGACACTCACCTTACCTACAAAAGGTAAAAAATGATGTTCACACATACTGGACAAAGGTACCCCTCGTAAAAGAATAATCTCATGATGCTTTTGCTCCAAAATAACCTCGAGCTCTTTTTCCGGATTTTGCTTAATACCGGAAAAAATCTCTTCATACATTTGGGCAACACGCCGAGGAGTCTCTAAAAGGTCTTTCCTTTTTGGATTCTCGCCAATTGCCTCTAATATCTGACGCACTGCTTTTTCAATCTTTAATTTATCCATAAATTAATCCATGCTTAAAAAAACTACCAATCAAAAACTCTTTCCCGCTTATTATCTAATGAAAACCTTCTTTCTGCAATAAGTTTTTCATATTGACTATTTTCTTAAATTAATTTATACTATTTATAGTAGGGTGGGTTTAAGCCTACCCTACTACTACAGATGGTTAAATTATAAAC
>JAKLQX010000104.1 GCA_022013085.1 Candidatus Omnitrophota bacterium
CGCGGGGATGTTTTTTAGTGAATATAGAGCAGCTTTTAAAAAATTAGCTAACCAGAAAAAAGTAATATTCATTCCTGAAGTTTTAAATAAGATTATTACTAATCCGGCGATGAAAAGTGATTTTCTCCATCCCAACGCGCGGGGCTATAAGATTGTCGCCAAGCGTATATACCAGGCAGTCTCTCCGTATATTAAATAATCGATAAATTTATCTTGACAAGAAACAGAAAGTTTGATATTATTGAAATTGATTTTCAATAGTCTTATTGTCCAGAACGCTATAAAAATGCAAAAAGAGATTGAAGTATTAGATAACTTTATTCGCAAGGAAGGGTTAAGGCATACTCCTCAAAGAGAGTCAATATTGAGGGTGTTCTTGGGGATAGAAAAACATCTCTCCGTAGATGAATTATACAAGATAGTAAAAAAGAGGAATCCCGAGATAGGGTATGTTACCGTATATAGGACAATGAAAGTATTAGAAGAGGCAGGCCTTTGTAATGAGATAGATTTTGGAGATGGGATATCCAGATTTGAACATCAATACGGGCATGGTCACCACGATCACCTTGTTTGTTTAAAATGCGGGAGTTATATTGAAGTGAAAAAACCGGAAATTGAAAAACTTCAGGATGAATTGGCAAAGGAAAATAGTTTTACTCCTTTAAAGCACAGGCTACAGATATTTGGGACATGCAAGAAGTGTTTGGGTTAAGTTGAGTGTTTTTTTGATTAACAATTGAAAGTGGTTTTCAACAATCAGGAATGTTTTTTTAAAAGATAAGCCAGGAGAAATGATGTTATTTATAAAGAAGTTATTTAACAGGTGTAAGCCACCTGATTCTTGCTGTGGTAAAGTTGAGCCAATTGTAGGCAAGGGCCTGCGTAAGATTGCTATTGTTGGAAGCCCGAATGTGGGTAAATCTGTAATGTTTAACTGCCTTACAGGGACTTACACCACTGTTTCCAACTACCCGGGTACCACGGTAGAGGTGTCCCGCGGAAAAAGTAAAATCGGCGCAGAGGAGTTTGAAGTTATAGATACACCGGGGATGTATTCGCTTTTACCGATTACTGAAGAAGAAAAAGTTGCAAGAAGCATATTGCTTAAGGAGAAGCCGGATATAGTTATCCATCTACTGGATGCAAAAAATTTGGAAAGGATGTTACCGATCACGCTGCAGTTTATTGAAGCAAAGCTTCCTGTAATATTAGTTTTAAATATTATCGACGAGGCAGAAGAGATCGGTATGAATATCAATCTGCATAATTTAGAAAAAGATTTAAAGATTCCGGTAGTAGCAACTGTTTCGACTACGGGTAGAGGGATTGATATCTTAAAGGGAAGGATTGAAGGGTATGTCCGAGGAAAGATTTAAAGGTGTAGGTGATAGTTTGGAGATATCTCTTGAAAGAATAGAAGGGATATTGACAGGGGATTACGGCATCTCCCGCAGGTCTATCGGTCTGTTATTGCTGCAGGAAGATGAAGAAATTGCTGCTTTGGTAAAATTCCGGGAACCAGAAAATTATAAGCTTATTCTTGAAATTATAAACCATACCAAAGAGCATTATCATGAACCACTTTCTTATATTATTTCTTTACGCAGGCAAGAGGAAGCAAATGATATTTTAAGCAGGGCCTTGCAATATCAACCGGCTATAGGTTTATCGTTTAAAGAGAAACTAAGCAGGATAATGATAAATCCGCTTACGGGTATACCGATTTTATTGGTGATACTTTATTACGGTATATACAAATTTGTCGGGAAGTTTGGCGCTGGCGTACTGGTTGATTTTATTGAGAAAAATATCTTTGAGAAGAGTGTCAACCCCTGGATAACACAGATGTTTGTTTCTTTTATCCCCTGGCAGTGGTTGCGCGAGCTTTTTGTAGGAGAATATGGAATGATTACTTTAGGGGTGCGCTATGCAGTGGCCCTGATTTTCCCCATCGTTACAACCTTTTTTATCGCTTTTGCAATTATTGAGGATACGGGTTATTTACCCCGGTTAGCCTTACTCATAGATAGAGTATTTAAGAAAATAGGCTTAACTGGGAGGGCGGTTATTCCTATGGTGCTTGGGTTAGGATGTTCTACGATGGCAACCATGGTTACGCGTACGCTTCCTACAAAGAGAGAAAGGATTATTGCGACTATTCTGCTTGCTCTGGCTATTCCCTGTTCAGCCCAATTAGGGGTGATTCTTTCTTTACTCCATGGGACCTCTAAAGGATTATGGATTTGGGCAGGGGTGGTAAGTTCAGTTTTTCTTCTTATAGGGTTTCTTTCTTCTAAGATACTGCCTGGTGATTCACCATCATTTTATATGGAAATTCCGCCACTGCGGTTACCAAAATTATTCAATGTGTTTATTAAAACTTATAGCCGGGTTAAATGGTATTTTGCTGAGATATTCCCGATGTTTATATTGGCAAGTATTATAATCTGGATCGGCCAGCTTACAGGAGTATTTGTCATTCTTACCAGAGTATTAGAATATCCCGTGCGTTGGATAGGTTTGCCGGATAAGGCAGCAATTGCTTTTTTATTCGGGTTTTTTAGAAGGGATTACGGAGCCGGCGGGCTCTATGATATTAAAAAA
This sequence comes from Candidatus Omnitrophota bacterium, assembly GCA_022013085.1. Taxonomy (GTDB): domain Bacteria; phylum Omnitrophota; class Gorgyraeia; order Gygaellales; family Profunditerraquicolaceae; genus UBA6249. The sequence goes on from JAKLQX010000104.1 coordinate 2,608, forward strand.
GCGGGTTTGTTTTCTACGAATCAACTGGTTATCGCTTGCGTTACCTTAACTTTATTCCTTCCGTGTATTGCTCAGTTTCTTATGAATGTTAAGGAGAGGGGATGGAAAACAGGGGTTGCCATATCGGTATTTATACTCTTCTTTTCTTTTTTTGTAGGTTTTCTGCTTAACTCAGTATTCGGTATTTTAGGAGTTAATTTATGAAGTGTAGTTTATGCGGATTTGTATTTGAAGAAGATCAGGCTCAGGCGGCTTGTGGAAATTGTCCATTGATGAAAGGGTGCAAGCTGCTTAAGTGCCCAAATTGCGGATTTGAAACTCCGCCCGAACCAAAATGGGGAAAAGATATTAAGAAAGAAGGAGGGTTTGTAATGACGGATTTAGATGTTAACCAAAGCGGTAAAATTTGCAGGCTTAATACATGCGACCATAAGAAATTAAATAAAATTATGGCTATGGGCGTTTTGCCCGGGATGACGATTACCTTAATCCAAAAATTCCCTTCCTACGTTTTTCAGATTGGCCAATCCCAATTTGCGATAGATAAAAAATTAGCTGAATGTATTTTTTGCGAGTTCACCTTTAAAAAAATACCGGGAGAGGGACTTGAACCCACATGAGCTTGCGCTCAACAGCTTTTGAGGCTGCCGCGTCTGCCATTTCGCCATCCCGGCATAAATTTTTAAGTTGACCCCGTTAGAAATTATGATATTATTAAGGGGTATTTCTAACGGGGCAGGCGTAACTATTTTAAATTCTAAAATATCAAAGGTTTACCCTGTTAGATAACTTTAGTAAAATAATACCATATTATCTAATAGGGTCAATAGATAAGTTTTGGGGCTGTAGCTCAGCTGGGACGAGCATTTGCCTGGCAGGCAAAGGGTCGAGGGTTCGATCCCCTCCAGCTCCACTTTTTATAATTATTTCGCCAATCGACTGTAGTTTAAACTGAAGGTTAGTGCTTAGATAGTGTAGTGCACATATCCCTTTGTAATCTTTCTTTAAAGTAGATTTTCCTTTTGTACGACTATCTGGTTACTCTTGTAAAAATTCTGTAAAGGTATCCCCGTTACGTTCCTTCAAGTTCTGGTCGTATCTATGCATTATCCTACAACGTAATTTCCCTTCTTCAATATTAAAAGATTTTCTTAATAAATTAATGAAACAACGTATTATCCTAGGATCAGAATTACCAAAAACCAAACATCTAGTAGATGGATATTTTGATCCTTCACAAAGATAAAGGATGCCGCAGATAAGTTTGCCAAATTCCTGATTTTCAAAGGAGATATTTTCAAAATGCTTTACAGAATTATAAACATCTTTTTTCCATTGCTCAATTTTCCGGCGGTTCGCAGCGATAGCTAAAGGCCTACCGATTTTACCGGAATCTACTATTTTTTTCTTTATGCGCTTCTTTTGTTTTTCCGTCAACCGGATATCCCTAATCCATCCGGAGATGGTATTTTTGGGTATGCCCATTTTTAGGCGGATTTCGCCGAAAGACCAGCCTTTACTCCTGAGGTTTCTTGCACGTAGCTTTATACTCTTTGGATATATTCTCATTTTCTATTCCTCCTATAATAATAGACGTAAAATTTGTATTCTTCTAACAAAGTTTTTATAGATTTTTTTAGATATTTATAGTATAATTTAATTTGTGAGTAATAAATATACCTATACATATATACTAATACAATAATATAAGAAAGCAAGTAAAATGTTAGCGCAAAATATTAGGAAACTTAGGTTACGGAATCGCTTGTCCCAAGAGAAGCTTTCTCGTTTAGCCGATATTGCAACGGCGACTCTGGTAAAGATTGAGGCTGGCATAGCGAAAGAGCCCACGATTACCACTATTACTAAAATTGCTGATGCTTTAGATGTTTCTATTGATATGTTAGTGGGTAGGATGAAGAGGAAGGGGTAGTTTTTACTGTTATGATTCTTGGTGTGCATGTTTCAGGGGCAAAGAAGATTTATGAAACTTTAGATATAGCGCATGGTTTAGGTTGCGCTACGCTGCAGATTTTTAGCCGTTCTCCACAGCGGTGGAGAAATCAAGAGCAGCTGGATACAAAAGATATTGAAGAGTTTAATTCCCGGCGTAAAAAATTTAAAATCAACCCGGTTTTTATCCATATATCTTACCTGATCAATCTGGCTTCTCCGGATATGCGCCTTTACAATGGTTCTATAAAGGCCTATATTGAAGATATCCAGGAAGCGGATAAATTGCATGCTGATTATATTGTGACGCATATGGGTAGCCATAAAGAAACCTCTGAGGATGCGGGGATTAAACGCTTGATTGCGGCTCTGAATAAAATATTAGAGCAAACTAAAGGTTCTGGCGTCGGGATATTGCTAGAGAATACTTCTGGAAGTGGTTCTTGGTTGGGTTATAGATTTTATCATCAGCATAAGATTTTAAAAGGCTTAAAAGATAAATCACGCGTAGGTTTATGTTTAGACACCGCGCATGCTTATCTGGCAGGGTATGATTTAACAACTAAAGTTGGTTTAGAAAAAATGCTTGATGAAATTCAGGAGTTGGTGGGGATAAAATTGATTAAGTTGATTCATCTTAATGACGCGGCTGGCCAGCTGGGGAGCCATCATGACCGGCATGATCATATTGGCAAAGGCCATATTGGGATTAGCGGGATGAAAAGGATTATTAATCATGCAAAACTAAAAAATATCCCTATGATTTTAGAAACGCCTAAGAGCACCGAAAACAGTGATAAGGAAAATTTAGCAGTGGTAAGAAAATTAAACCGAAATTAAATTATGAACAGTAGTAGGGGAGGTTTAAACCTCCCCTACTGAGAGATGTGTAATTTAACAGCAATAGAATAATATGCATTATAATTTTAAAGAAATTGAAGAAAAATGGCAAATGAAATGGCTTAAGGAGCAGGCGTATCGCGCGCAGGCCGATGATACGCGTAAGAAATATTATCTGCTTGAGATGTTTCCTTATCCGTCGGGTAAAATTCATATGGGCCATGTGCGTAATTATGCTATTGGTGATGTAGCTGCGCGTTTTAAGAGATTACAGGGTTATAATGTAATGCACCCTATGGGGTTTGATGCTTTTGGCCAGCCAGCGGAGAATGCCGCGATTAAAAATAAGACCAAGCCGGATATCTGGACGCATAAATGTATTAAGGATATGGAAACGGAATTAAAGCGGATGGGTTTTTCCTATGATTGGCAGCGCGAAGTTATAACGTGCGATAGTGATTATTATAAATGGAACCAGTGGATTTTTTTAAAGATGTTTGAAAAATCTCTGGCTTATAAAAAAGCTTCCGGGGTTAACTGGTGCCCTTGTTGTCAGACTACTTTAGCTAATGAAGAAGTAGCTGATGGCTCTTGTTGGAGATGCCATACTAAAGTTGAGCAAAAAGATTTAGAGCAGTGGTATTTAAAAATTACTGCATATAAAGAAAAATTATTAGAAGATTTAGGGCAGTTGCAAGAGTGGCCACAGCGGGTTTTAGCAATGCAGAACAATTGGATCGGGAAAAGTTCTGGGGTAGATATTTATTTTGGTTTAAAGGACAGTGATAAGGTAATTTCGGTATTTACCACTCGCGTAGATACTATCTTTGGAGCAACTTATATTGTTTTAGCTGCGGAACATCCGTTAGTTAAAGATTTAATTAAAGGTAAGCCACAAGAAAAAGAGGTGCTTAAATTTATTAATAAAGTGGCTAAAGAAAGCAAGATAGTACGCACTGCTTCAGATGTAAAAAAAGAAGGGGTATTTACGGGAGGTTTTGCAATAAACCCGGTAAATAATGAAGAAGTGCCAATCTGGATCGCTGACTATGTTTTAATGGAATATGGAACTGGCGCGATTATGGCTGTACCTACGCATGATCAACGTGATTTTCTTTTTGCCCAAGAGCATAAATTACCTATGCGCGTTGTTATCCAGCCAAAAGAAGAGAAATTAAAAGTTGAAGATTTAACCCAAGCTTATGAAGGGAATGGGGTGCAGGTAAATTCGCAAGAATTTGATGGATTAATTAATTTAGAAGCGAAAGAGAAAATTGCCGTTTGGATGGAGAAAAAAGGAATTGGCAGAATACAAACACATTGGCGGCTGCGCGATTGGTTAATCTCTCGGCAGCGCTATTGGGGTACGCCCATTCCTATAATTTATTGTTCAAAGTGCGGGATTGTTCCGGTTCCATATAAAGATTTACCTGTAGAGTTGCCTTCTGATGCACCTTTTACTGGAGAAGGTGGAAGCCCTTTAGGTAAGGTAAAAGAATTCGTGGAAGTAAAGTGCCCTAAATGTTTTGGGCCGGCCAAACGTGAAACTGATACCATGGCGACATTTTTTGATTCTTCATGGTATTTTTTAAGATTTTGTTCGCCAAAATTTGATACTGCTGTTTTTGATATTCAGGAGGCAAAATATTGGATGCGCGTTGATCAATATATCGGCGGGATTGAACACGCTATTTTGCATTTACTATATTCGCGTTTTTTTACTAAGTTTTTTCAAGACCTAGGCATGATTGATTTCTCCGAGCCATTTGAGCGCTTACTTACTCAAGGGATGGTTTTGAAAGATGGCGAGGTTATGTCAAAATCTAAAGGTAATACCGTGGACCCGGACTCTATGATTAAGGATTACGGGGCAGATGCTTTAAGGTTATTTATTCTTTTTGCCGCGCCACCTGAAACAGAGTTGGAGTGGGATGAACGCGGATTAGAAGGCGCAAATAAATTCTTAAATCGCGTCTGGCGTATTCATGAAA
>JAKLQX010000105.1 GCA_022013085.1 Candidatus Omnitrophota bacterium
AGAGCCGCAATCAAGCGTTTAATCCCCGCATCCTCAGAGGTTTCTTTATGGCTGCCCATATGCGTAACAATATAGTCAGCATGCAATTTATCCGCTTCCTGCATATCTTCAATATAAGCCTTTATAGAGCCATTGTAAAGGCGCATATCCGGAGAAGCCAGATTGATCAGATAAGATATGTGGATAAAGACCGGGTTGATTTTGAATTTTTTACGCCGGGAATTAAACTCTTCAATGTCTTTTACATCAAGCTGTTCTTGATTTCTCCAGCGCTGCGGAGAACGGCTAAAAATCTGCATCGTAGCGCAACCTAAAGCATGCGCGATATCTAAGGTTTCATAAATCTTCTTTGCCCCTGAAACATGCACACCTAAGATCATAACAGTAAAAACTACCCCTTTCTCTTCATCCTACCTACTAACATATCAATAGAAACCTCTAAAGCATCAGCAATTTTAGTAATAGTGGTAATCGTGGGCTCTTTCGCTATACCAGCCTCAATCTTTACCAGAGTCGCCGTTGCAATATCGGCTAAACGAGAAAGCTTCTCTTGCGATAAACGATTCCGTAACCTAAGTTTCCTAATATTTTGAGCTAACATTTCACTTGAAATATCATATATTTGTATTAATATATACGTATAGGTACGAGGATTTATATTCTAGCAATATTATATATCATAAACTCCAAAAATCCATAAATTTTTGTTAGAAATTACAACTAATTACGTCTATTGTTAATGAGAGATAAACTTAGCGGGGAGGAAAAATGTCGAAAGTACATTCAAAGGAAACGAAACAAAGAGCGCGGAATCTAAGAAGCAAAGGTTGGACATTAGGAGAAATCGGCCAAAAACTCAAAATACCCAATAACACCATTTCCGGATGGGTTAAAGAGATTAAACTTAGTAACAAACAAAAAGAGCGCATAAAGCAAAAAATAATAGATTCCGGTAAAATCGGCAGGCCTTTGGCTATTACCGCAAACCACCGGAAAATTGAACAATGGAAAAAAAATATCCGAAATTCTGTAGAACATTTTAAAAACTCTCCCTTTGAAAACCCAGAATTTGGTAAACTTATCTGTGGCATTCTCTATCTTTGTGAAGGCGCAAAATATCCAAACTCAAGATATCTTTATTTAGGAAATTCCGACCCAAAGATAATATCATTTTTCATTAACGCTTTAAGAAAATACTACAAAATTGATGAAAATAAGTTACGCTTTAGTATTGGTTACCGCTGGGATCAAAGCTTCCAAAAACTAAAGAATTATTGGTCGAAGGTTACCAAAATACCTAAATCAAAATGCCTAAATTCAATACCTGATATACGCACTAAAGGAAAACCGACTTTGAGGAAGGGCTATATGGGGATTTGCAGAATAATATATTACAGCACAGCGTTGCAGTTTGAATTACAATCTATTGGCGAAACGATAATAAAAGTGGAGCCGGAGAGGATCGAACTCTCTGCCTCTTCCATGCCATGGAAGCGCTCTCCCAGTTGAGCTACGGCCCCAAAACTTATCTATTGACCTTTGCTATTTTAGAATATAAAATAGACGACGTCAACTTAAAAAATGCTGCCGAAGTGGTGGAATGGCATACACGTCGGTCTCAAAAACCGATAAGGGCAACCTTGTAAGGGTTCAACTCCCTTCTTCGGCATTAAATAAATAGGGAGCGTTTCTAAAAACGTTCCCTATTTTCTTTAATGAATAGCAAAATTAAGCAACGTTCCACAAACCAAAGCAACAACCAACATAATCAAAGTAGCTTTAATTAAATCCCTTAACCCCAACTCCTTAAAAAACACAATAAAAGTTGCTACGCAGGGAAAGGATATTGCTAAAAGCACAGCAGTGATAAACAACTGCTTAGCAGTCATGGCTAGCGGCATAAGCATACCTACCGCGACATCTTTTCTAAACAACCCCATTACTAAAGAGACCACTGCTTCTTTAGGCAAACCAAAAAGGCCTTTAACTACAGGGGCAAATATACCAGTAAAAAAATCAAATAACTTAAAATACAAAAGTATATTCACTACTAATACGCCCAATAAAACTAACGGCGCAGCTTCAATTAAGAAGCCTTTAATGCGAAAAAATAATTTCTTCCCTAAAGTAACCAGCGACGGAAGCCGATAGGGAGGAATCTCAACTAAAAGTTCCGGGCTATAGCCTTTAGTTGTATGGTTAAGGATCATACCCAAAACCAACCAAATAGCCAATAAAACAAGATACACCCCCACAACATAATACCCAGAAAACTTTCCTAATAAACCAAAGATCATCGCCTGCAATGCCACGCAAGGCACTCCTATAGAAATCAATGTTGCAGCAATAAAACGCTCGCGCTTAGACTCTAAATTACGCGTAGCCAAAATTCCCGGAACATTACAACCTAACCCTAAAAGTACAGGGATAATCGCAAAACCGTGCAAACCAATACGGTGTAAAAGATTATCCAAAAGCATAGCTAAGCGCGGTAAAATTCCGATATCTTCCAATAAACCCAAAACAAAGTAGAATGAAATTATATAAGGCAAAACCATGGCAAATTCAATATAAGGAGCAGTAGTCAATATGCCTAAGGATTGCTTAAAATCAATCTTGCTATTAATTAAATCCCCGATTAACAAATGATGAATAAAACTTTCTTCACCTAGAAAAGAACTAAGCTTGATCAAAAGAGGCTGATAAACATTAAAAAATATAGGATCAGCGATTTTATTTATTAAGCTCTCGCCGATAAAGCGCACAATCTGAAAAGAAGCCAAAATCACTCCGACAGCGATAAGCGCGCCGCTAAATGGCTTTAGCGAAGCATCCTCTAAAATCTCCCGCAAGGTATGATGCCGGTGGGTTAGACGTTGTACCTGTTCAATGATAGCACCAATCTCCTGCCAACGCTCCTGATGCGAAAATTTCTGACGCAAAACCGGCTTACTCTCATTAATCCTTTCAAGGAGCAGCTTTATGCCTAGGCCAGTAATCGCGCAAGTTGATATTACCGGAATCTTTAAAATCTTCTCCAATTTATCAATCTCAAGGCTTACTCCGTGATGTTTAGCTTCATCACACATATTCAGCGCAACCACTACTGGTAAACCAGCCTCAAGCAACTGCAAAGTCAAATAAAGATTACGCTCTAAATTAGTCGAGTCAATAATATTAATAACCACCATTTCATCTATAGCGCACTCATTTAACATGGATACCGCAACCTCTTCTGCTTTAGAACTGGGTTCAAGCGAATATGTCCCCGGAAGATCCACAACTTCAATCTCCTGAAGCCCAAGTTTTAAAACCCCACGCATAATCTCAACCGTTGTGCCGGAATAATTAGAAGAAATTACCTGCACCCCTGTGAGCCGGGAAAAAACCACGCTTTTACCAACATTAGGATTGCCTATTAAAAATATTTTTTTAATCATTGTACCTCGATCACAATTTTATTAGCTACACTATGGCCTAAAACCAAAACACTCCGGCCTACTTTAATCGCTACCGGGCCTTTCAACCCAATATGGCTGATCTTAGTAACCTCCCTACCCTTATAAATACCCATACTCATAAATTTATTCTGCAAAGCTGCACCCGCGGAGATATCGCAAATAACCCCTTTTTGTTTTCCGTGCATCTGGGTTAAACTTATTTTCTTAGTCATTATTTTATATAACGCGCTATCGCGCTATACACTCGGCTGGCAACAATTTTATAACCGCGCGCGTTGGGATGGAGAAAATCACTTTTCATCGCCGGATTAGTAATAATCTTATTTAAAACTTCAGGAATGAATATTACTTTTTTCTGGTTAGCTAATTTTTTAAAAGCTGCTCTATATTCACTAAAAAACATCCCCGCG
>JAKLQX010000106.1 GCA_022013085.1 Candidatus Omnitrophota bacterium
GTTCTATTTTTTTAGAACTGAACTCAGAAAAAATAGAACCGTCCCCATTTTAAATTATGAAAGTAATATTTTTAGATAGAGATGGTGTAATTAATAAATACCCTGGCGATAGGTTATATGTAACTTCGCTTAGGAAGTTTAGGTTTCTGCCCCGAGCAAAGAAAGCAATTGCGTTGTTGAGCAAGGCAGGGTGTAAAATTTTTGTAGCGTCCAATCAAGCTGGAGTAGGTAAGGGAACTTACAGTCAAAAGACATTGGATGCGATAACTGCTAAGATGCTTGAGGATATTGAGCAAGCAGGCGGAAAAATCACCAAGGTTTATTATTGCACGCATCGCAAAGAAGTAGGCTGCTTCTGCCGTAAGCCCAAACCGGGTTTGCTTAGGAAAACCGCGCAAGAATTTAAGATTAATCTAAAAGAAGCATACTTTGTGGGCGATACTATTCGCGATGTGCTGACTGCGCATGCTGTGGGCGCTAAATCCATTCTCATCTTTTGCGGTAAAGAGAAATTATCTAATCAAAAGAACTGGGAAACAAAGCCGGATTTTGTATTTAAGGATCTCCTCGCAGCAGCTAAATTTTTAATTCGGGGACGTCCTCTTAGGGGACACCCTATAAAATAGGGTGTCCCCTTTCAGCACGTCCCCATAAAATTATGAAAGTATTAATTACTTATGTTTCAGCGGGAGCCGGGCATCGCAGGGCGGCTGAGGCAGTATATGATTATTTAAAAAACAACCGCAAGGACCTGACAGTTGAGTTAGTTGATATCCTGCCTTTTGCCAATTCATTTTTTCGTTTTTGTTATAATTCCGGGTACCCATTTTTAGTGCATTATGCTACCTGGCTTTGGGGGTTTTTTTTCTGGGTTACCGAATCCAGGCTGACGCGTTGGCTTAGCCGTAAAGGGGCTTTAATTGTAAATTATCTTGGTTGCCGCAGATTCGTTGCCTATTTAATCAGAGAGAACTTTGATTTTATTATTTCTACGCATTTTCTCAATTCAGAGCTGGTTGCTAATTTAAAAGTAAAAAATAAAATCCAGGCAAAACTAATTACGGTAATCACAGATTTCGGAGTGCATCCGTTTTGGGTTTCAAAGGGCACGGATCTTTATATTGCCGCATGCGGCTCAACTAAGGAAAAATTGTTGAATATGGGGGTGATTGAGCAGAAAATTCAGGCTTCGGGTATTCCTTTTAGTCCAAGTTTTGTTAAAACTCAAAATAGAGCCGAGCTAGCAGAAAAATTTGGCATAGGTAAAAATAAATTTACGGTTTTGCTTATGACTGGGTCATTTGGGGTTGGGCCGCTTGAGGAAATTGCTGAGAGCCTTTCTGCTCAGGCGCAGGTATTGGTAGTTTGCGCGAAAAATAAAAAACTTTTTATCCGCCTGCAAAAGCGAAATTTAGAAAATGTGAAAGTTTTTGGGTTTGTGGATAACGCAGAAGAATTAATGGCAGTTTCTGATATTATAGTTACCAAGCCCGGAGGCTCGAGTATCGCGGAGCTGCTTAATATGGAGCTTTTGCCGGTATTTATTGCTGCTATTCCAGGACAGGAATCTCAGAACGCAAAAGTTTTAGCTAGCTATCATGTGGGGAGTGTAACGAATAATATTAAAAAAATTAAAGATCTGATTTTAGATTTAAAGAATAACCCACAAAGAATAGAAGAGTTGAGGCAGAAGATTAGAGAGATAAAGAAGCCTTTTGCTTGTCAGGAGTTAGCTAGTGTTATACGCTGAGGTTGTATTAGGCCTGCCTGTTGATGGCCCGTTTGATTATATTGTTCCAGCGGATTTAGAGAATAAAATTTCTCTTGGTGTAAGGGTTTGGGTAAATTTCCGCAACAAGAAAGAAGTTGCCTACGTAGTTGGCTTAAGCAATAAAACTACTATCAAAAAGCTGAAAGAAATTTCAGCTTTAATTGATGCAGAGCCGATTTTAGGCCAGAAGTTGCTTTTACTAACCCGTCAGTTAGCAGATTATTATTGTTGTTCTTGGGGGGAGGCAATTGAGGCGGCAATTCCTGATGAATTGAGGAAGGGGAAGGAGATTGGCCTCGCCCCTCTGGGCTCGGCACTTCCTCGGGCAGGTTGCCCTCGGTCGCTTTTGTTGCAGGGGTTTGATAGGACAGATGCTTATCTTAAGGAGATTAAGCTTGCTGTTTTAAATCGGGAATCAGTAATTGTTATATTTACCGATATTAACGCGGTGCTTAAGGCTAAGGAGATAATTCAGCAGAGCTTAAAGATTATTCCGCAGTTTTTATATCGTAAGCAGCCTAAGGAGCTTCAAATATGGTTCTCGGTAAAGGCAGTAGATTTTAGCGTTATTTTGGGCACACGCTCAAGCATTTTTGCTCCTGTAAATAATTTAGGTTTAATTATTCTTGATCAGGAGGAAAACCAAGTTTATAAACAGGAGCAGGCGCCGCATTACCATGTTAGAGAAGTCGCGCTAATGCGCGCTGAAATCGAATCAGCAAGGATTATCTTTGGTAGTCATAGCCCTTCTTTAGAAAGTTTTTATCTTGTTGAAAAAAAACAACTTGAATACCAATCTATTCCGTCTAGATCTGCGTATCCGCAAGTGCAGGTGATTGATCTGCGCCGGCTTGCTTACGCAGAGAGAAAAAGCAAAACCTTATTTTCAAAGTTTCTCATTGACGCGATAGCTAACGTTTTAGCGCAAAAAGGCAAAGTCTTATTGCTTATTAATCGTAAAGGCTTTGCTACAACAGCTGCGTGTTATAATTGCGGGGTAGCCTTAAAATGCCCGCGTTGTAATATCAATTTAGTATTTCATTTTGATGAAGATAAATTAAAATGCCACCATTGTAATTTTAAAATGGAGGTGCCAAAGATTTGCCCGAGTTGTAACGCGGGTTATATTAAATATTCAGGCCTTGGCACGGAAAAGGTGGAAAGCGAACTGGCGAGGATTTTCCCGCAGGCACGACTAGACGCGGATATTTTTGTTGCTACTAGTTCGGTAATTAAACATGGGGAAATAAATTTTGATTTAATAGGGGTGTTGGCGATAGATAATTCACTTAACCGGGTGGATTTTCGCGCTGCTGAGAAAACTTTTAGTTTGCTTATGGGGTTAGTTAGCTTAACTTCTAAGTCGATAATTATCCAAAGTGCTAATGCTAACCATCATTGTTTTCAAGCGTTGATTAAGAATGACCCGCAGTTGTTTTACAAAGAGGAATTAAAACAGCGCGAGCAGCTAAACTTCGCGCCTTTTAAGCATATGATCCTGGTTAGATTAAGAGGAGAAAGTTTAGAGAAGGTTAAGCAGGTGGCTAGCGATTTATTTGAAAAGTTGAATAAGATCAAGACAAGCAGCATAAAAATGCTCTCGCTTAATCCTGGGCAACCAGCAAAGTTGCGTGGGAATTTTTATTATCAGATATTAATGCGCGCATCTAGCGTAGAGAAGGCCAGCCATTTTCTAAAATTACACTTAAAAGATGGGCATTATTCAGGTATAATAGTTACAGTTGATGTAGATCCGGTATAATATGAAAATAATATTTTTTGGCAGCGCACATTTTGCAGTTCCATCCCTGGAGGCTTTAATTAAAGCTGAGCATGAGGTAGTCTGTGTGGTTACTCAGCCGGATAAGAAAAAAGGCAGGCACTTGCGTGTTTCCGGCACAGATGTTAAAAGCACAGCTCTCGCGGCAAAGCTTAAAATATTCCAGCCGGAAAATATTAAATCCAAAGAAAGCGTAAAATTTCTAAAAGATATGGATGCAGATCTTTTTGTGATTGTGGCTTATGGCCAGATATTTTCCCAGGAAGTTTTGGATATTCCAAAAATTATGCCGATTAATATTCACGCCTCGCTTCTGCCGCGTTACCGGGGAGCAGCTCCGATTAACTGGGCATTAATTAACGGGGATAAATCCAGCGGGGTTACGATTATGTTTGTAACTCTTAAAATGGATTCTGGGCCGGTGATTATGCAAAAAGAGATAAAGATTGAAGATAAAGATACATCTGTAACTCTTGAAGAAAAGTTGCGTCTTGCTGGAGCCGAACTTTTAGTGGATGCGCTTAAAATTATTGATAGTAGGAGTTATCGTTTAGTGGAGCAGGATGAAGATAAAGTTATCATAGCTCCTAAGCTAAAAAAAGAAGACGGTTTAATTGATTGGGCTACATCTGCGGTGGATATTCATAATCAGATAAGAGGAGTTTTGCCTTGGCCGGGTGCGCATACACGCTACAAGGGTAAAATATTAAAGATATTTCAGTCGGATATTTTGCCGTTATTCCCAAATCATAAGCCAGTGCCTGGTGAAGTAGTGCGGGCAAATAAAGATGGGATTGTTGTGGCGAGCGGCCGGGGATTTTTAAATCTTAAGGAACTGCAACTAGAAGCTGGCAAGCGTATGCCCGCGCAGAGTTTTATTATTGGTCACAAACTTAAGGCAGGGGAGATATTAGGGAAGGAAAGTATAGTAAGGGAGGTTTAAACCCACCCTACTGTTGAAAGTCAGAAATTTATTGCAACTTTAGAGAGTTCTGTTATAATTAATTTCTATGCCAGAATTAAGGAAAGATCCAATTATCGGTAGGTGGGTAATTATTGCCACGGAGCGCGCTCGTAGGCCTGATCAATTTTCCGGCCATGTCCATGATCCGAAAGAGGAGAAGGCCTGTCCATTTTGCGAAGGCAAGGAAGCAAAAACTCCTCCTGAAGTTTATGCAATACGTCCACGCAACTCTAATCCTAACTGTCCGGGTTGGGATTTACGCGTGGTTCCTAGCATTTCCCCATTTTTAAGGGTTGAAGGCGATTTGGATCGTCGTGGAAACGGCCTTTATGATGTGATGAATGGAGTAGGCGCGCATGAGATTGTGATTGAGACGAATCAGCATATTGCCAATATGGCGGATTTAAGCGAAGAGCAGATAACTCGCGTGCTCAATTGTTATTCTGATAGATTAGTGGATTTAGAGAGGGACAGCCGTTTTAAATACGTTTTAGTATTTAAAAATTATGGTAAAGGCTCAGGTGGTGGCTCAATTAGGCATACGCGATCGCAATTGATTGCCACGCCAGTTAATCCTAAACGCGTAAAAGAAGAATTGGCTGGGGCACGTCTCTATTACGATTATCATGAGCGTTGCGTGTTCTGCGATTTAATCAAGCAAGAGTTAGCTCAGAAAGAGCGGATAATTTTAGATTTTGATGGTTTTGTAGCGGTTGCTCCTTTTGCTTCGCGTTTTCCTTTTGAGACTTGGATTTTGCCTAAGAAGCATTGTTGCGATTATACTTGCATGGACGCGGAGTCTAGGAAAAATCTCGCCCGTGTGCTTAAGGCCGTGCTTTCGAAATTAAAAAAGGGTTTAAATGACCCGGATTATAATTACGTGATCCATACCGCGCCATTTCGCAGGCAAAAGATGGGTTATTGGAAAACGATTGATCAGGATTACCATTGGCATATTGAGATTATGCCACGCTTAACTAAAGTAGCGGGTTTTGAGTGGGGCACAGGATTTTATATTTGTCCGCTTCCTCCGGAAGAAACAGCTAAGTTTTTAAGAGAGGTAGAAATTTAAAATGCCAGAATTAAGAAGAGATCCGGTGGTTGGGCGCTGGGTGATCGTGGATACGGATCATCCGAATAAGCCGGAAGATTTTAAATATGAGCAGAATATTATTAAGGGCGGATTGTGCCCTTTTTGTTATGGCAATGAATTTATGACTCCGCCTGAAATAAGTTGTTTTCGTGATCCCTCTACGGGCGCAAATACTCCGGGTTGGCAGGTGCGTGTTGTAGCAAATAAATTTCCTGCCCTGCAAATTGAAGGCGAGCTTGAGCGCCGGGGATTAGGTATCTATGATATGTCAAACGGAATAGGCGCGCATGAAGTTTTAATTGAGAGTCCATATCATAACAAAGATATTCCTGAGCTTTTGCCTGGCGAGGTTGAAAATTACCTTAAGATGTGTTGTGTGCGCGCGGCAGATTTAAAAAAAGACAGCCGTTTTAAATATATCATGGTTTTTCGCAATTATGGCTCGGCAGCCGGGGCTTCGTTAGAACATCCGCATACGCAGTTAGTAGCTTTGCCGATGGTGCCGAAAAACGCGCTGGAGGAGATTCACGGGGCGCGGGATTATTTTAATTACCGTGAGCGGTGTATATTTTGTGATATAATCCGCCAGGAGATCCAGGATAAATCAAGAGTAATTTTAGAGAATAAATATTTTATTTCGTTTTGCCCTTTTGTTTCGCGGTTTCCTTTTGGGATCATGATTATGCCTAAGCAGCATAGTGGATATTTTTGCCATATCTCTAACGATGAAGTTTCGGGGTTAGCAGTGATACTAAAAGACACCTTAGCGAAATTAAAAAAAGTATTTGTAAATTTGTCATATAATTATATAATTCATTCTGCACCTATTAACGGTGAGGCTGACGTAGAGTATTACCACTGGCATATTGAAATTATGCCTAAGCTGACGCAAGTTGCAGGTTTTGAGTGGGGGACGGGTTTTTACCTTGATTCAACCTCGCCTGAATTAGCCGCGCAGTATTTAAAAGCCGTAAAAGATTAATTAATATTTTTAACAGGAGGAGCTCAAAATGGCAGTAAAAGTTGGTATTAATGGTTTTGGCAGAATTGGACGTTTAGTAGCGCGCGCAATTTTGGAGAAGAATAGCAAAGATATTGAGCTGGTGGCGATCAATGACTTAACTGACGCTAAAAGCAATGCTTATCTTTTTAAATATGATTCTGTGCATGGGCGTTTTAATGGCGAAGTAAAAGCCACTGCTGATGATGTTATCTCTGTAAACGGTAAAGCGATTAAAGTTTTAAGTAAAAGAGACCCCGCGGAACTCCCCTGGAAAGATTTAGGAGTAGAGATCGTTGTGGAATCTACGGGATTATTCACCATTAAGAAAGATGGAGTAAATAAAAAAGGTAAAGAAGTAAAAGGTGCTGAAAATCATATAACCCGCGGTGGTGCCAAAAAGGTTATTATTTCTGCTCCGGCTGAAGGTGAAGATATAACCATTGTCTTAGGAGTAAATGAAGGAAAATATGATCCTAAAAATCATCACGTAATTTCAAATGCCTCTTGCACTACTAACTGCCTTGCTCCGGTGGCTAAGATTTTGCAGGATAATTGGGGGATTGTGAAGGGTTTAATGACGACCATCCATTCCTATACGAATGATCAGAAATTGCAGGATATGGTGCACTCGGATTTAAGGCGCGCGCGTGCTGCCGCAGTTTCCATGATCCCTACATCAACCGGAGCAGCTAAGGCAATTTCGTTAGTAATTCCGGAATTAAAAGGTAAGTTGGATGGTTTTGCGATTCGTGTGCCTACGCCGAATGTTTCCGTGGTCGATTTAACGGTAATGTTAGCTAAAAAAGCTAGCGTGGAGGAATTGAATGCAGCTTTTAAGGCTGCCGCAGAAGGCGCAATGAAAGGGATACTCGGATATACTGAAGATCCGGTGGTTTCAATTGATTTCAACCACTGCGCGTTAAGTTCAATAGTGGATGCTAAGATCACTAAAATTATCCAGGATGATTTTGTGAAGGTGTTGGCCTGGTATGATAATGAGTGGGGTTATTCAAATCGCGTTGTGGATCTGTGCGAGTATATTGTTAAGAAGGGGTTATAAGGTTAAAATGACCATTTTGTCATTCTGAGGGAGCAGATCGACCCGCGTCATTCTGAGCCCGAAGGGCGAAGAATCTAAAGATGAGATCCTTCGCTAGCGCTCAGGATGACGTAAATGGAGAAAAAAGATGGCGAAGTTGACTTTAAAAGATCTTGATTTAAAAAATAAGACGGTGTTAGTGCGCGCGGATTTTAATGTGCCGCAGGATGCCAGCCTTAATATTACTGATGATACGCGTATTCGTTCAACCATCCCTACTCTAAAATATATTTTAGAGCAGGGCGCGAAGAAATTAGTGATCATCAGCCATTTGGGCCGGCCGGATGGAAAGGTCGCGGCTAAATACAGCCTTAAGCCAGTAGCAGCGCGCTTAAAAGAGCTGTTGGGAGAGAATGTGTTGTTTTTGAGTGATTGTGTGGGAGATATTATTAAGCAGGATATTGATAAATCAAAAGAGAAGGTTATTTTGCTTGAGAATTTACGATACCACGCTGAGGAAGAGGCTAATGATGCGGGTTTTGCCAAAAGTTTAGCAACTCTCGCGGATGTATTTGTCAATGATGCTTTTGGTACCGCGCACCGCGCGCATGCTTCTACTGAAGGCGTGACGCATTTCTTAAAGTCGGCAGCTGGATTATTATTAGAAAAAGAGATTAAATATTTAGGGGGCGCGGTAAGCAACCCAGCCAAGCCCTTTATGGTTATTTTAGGTGGAGCAAAGGTAACGGACAAAATTGGAGTAATTGAGTATCTGCTGCCTAAGTGCGATGCGATTATTGTTGGCGGTGGCATGGCCTATACGTTTTTAAAGGCGCAAGGTAAACAAATTGGCAACTCGCGGTTAGAAAAAGAAAAATTAGAAATAGCCAAATCAATTTTAGATAAAGCTAAACAATTAAATAAAGAAATCTTATTGCCTATCGATCATGTCGTGGTGGATAATATCGATGCAAACGCGAAAATCGAAATTGTAGGAGAGAATATTCCTGATGGCAAGATTGCGGTGGATATCGGGCCAAAAACAATTAAATTGTTTGAGGAGAAATTAAAATCCGCTAAGACTATTGTTTGGAATGGGCCATTGGGGATTTTTGAAATGGATGCTTTTAGCAAAGGAACGCGGGAAGTGGCTGAATTTATTGCTAATTTAAAGACTATCTCGATTATTGGCGGAGGGGATACGGCTGCCGCGATTGCTAAATTTAAATTAGAGGATAAGATGACACATATTTCTACCGGTGGAGGAGCAAGCCTGGAATTCTTGGAGGGGAAGACGCTTCCCGGAGTTGCCGCGTTAACCGAGGCTTAGATCTCACCTATTTGTCCTGCCGACGGCGGGGCCTGCGGCGGGATTTCGCCAAATAAAAACATTGGGTGCTCAATGCGAAAAACTATTATTGCTGGAAATTGGAAGATGTATAAAAATATCAGTGAAGCTATTGAGTTGTCTAATGGCTTAAAGCGTGAATTGTTTAAGTTAGATTTTGAAAGCACGGAAGTAGTATTATGCCCGCCATTTACTGCTTTAGCTGAGGTAGCTGAGGTTTTAAGTGAATCAGACATTGGCTTAGGCGGCCAAGATATGTATTGGGCTGAAGAGGGTGCTTTTACCGGCGAGATTTCTGCAAATATGCTTAAGGATGCGGGGTGCCAGTATGTGATTATCGGCCACTCTGAACGCAGGCAGTTTTTCGCGGAGAGTAATGAAACAGTAAACAAAAAGATAAAAGCAGCAATAAAGTGCGAGCTCACGCCGATAGTTTGCGTGGGAGAAAACCTACAGGAAAGAGAGCAAAATAAAACATTTAATGTCATTGAAGATCATATTAAACAGGCTCTAGTTGATATTGACGCCCAACAGATGCAAAAAATAGTGGTTGCTTATGAGCCGGTTTGGGCAATTGGAACGGGTAAAACTGCCACTCCTGAGCAAGCCCAGGAAGTACATAAATATATTCGCGATTTGTTAAAGAAAATGTATGGTGAAGATGTCGCGCAAGGTGTAAGGATTCAATACGGCGGAAGCGTTAAGCCTGAGAATATCCTTGAATTAATGGCTAAGCCTGATGTTGATGGGGCATTAGTAGGGGGAGCAAGTTTAAAGATAGATGCATTTGCTGCAATTGTGATAAAATCAAGTGAGGTTAGAAAATGATGACGTTAATTATTATAATCCATGTAACTGCCTGTGTGATTTTAATTACTCTGGTTTTAATTCAGCGTGGAAGAGGCGCGGGGTTAGTGGAGAGTTTTGCGGGAGTTGAGTCGATGTTTGGGACTAAGACCAATGCTTTTCTTACGCGTACAACTACGATTATGTCTGTAGTGTTTTTCATTACCTGTTTAACCCTTGCGGTGTTATCGGTGAGGCAAAGCAAGTCATTGATGCGTAGTGCCAAGCAGCCTGCTGCAGTAAAAACAGAAGTTGTAAAAACAGAAGTACCTAAGGTAGAAGCTGCTAAAACAGAGGCAGCAAAAACAGTAGCTGTGTCAACGCCAGCTGTGTCAACAGCAGTTGTACCAACAGTAGCTGCGCAAACAGCACCTTTACCGCAAGAAACAAAAACACCTGCGCCAGGAGCAGTTAAATAAAGAATTACCAACATTTATCTACAAAGTAGGGGACGTTTAAACGTCCCCTACTTTATTAATAACTATGAAAAATAAAAAACTATTTTGGATATTTGCTTTAAGTAGCGCGGTTTATTTTACGCAAGGCATCGAAGGCCTGCCTACTCAAGGGTTGTTTTATTATCTTAAAGAAACCCTGCATTTTTCTGCCACGAAGATCATGGTTATCGGCAGCGTTATTACTTTTGCCTGGCTGATCAAACCGTTAATCGGTTATATAATAGATAATTTCTTAAGTAAGCGCGCTTGGATATTCATATCTTTGACATTAGATATTATTTTTGCGTTATTCTTAGGCCTGATGCAGATGCCGTTGATACTTTTAGTGGCTTTACTTGTAATTAATTCCGGCAATGCCGCTTTTCGTGATGTAGCGGTAGACGGAATTATGTGTGTCGAAGGCAAGAAATATCAGGCTACGGGAAAAATACAGAGTATCCAGTGGGTTTCTATTCTTTTGGCAGGATTAATTACCGGTATTGGCGGTGCTTTTATCGCTGAAAAATGGGGTTATCAGGCAGGATTTTTATGTTTAATTCCAGTTTATCTGCTTGTGGGGTTGCCAGCGTATTTTTATCAAGAGGAGCGCGAGGACAAGAAGCGCTCGACTTTGGTTTCAGACTTAAAAATCTTGTTTAGCGATAAGAAGATAATCATCATTGGTTTGTTTATATTTTTGTATAAATATTCACCTTCTTTCGGTACGCCGCTATTTTTTATCCAGCGTGATAGTTTTAAATGGGGTAAGATTTGGATCGGCACTTTAGGCTCGATAAGTACATTATTTGCAGTTACAGGTGCACTTTTATATTATAAGTTTAGCCAAAAAATAAATCTTAAGAAGTGGCTTTATTTTTCTGTTTTCCTGGGGGCGGTGGTTACATTAAGTTATCTTTATTACACTCCGGAGAGCGCGGTAATATACGATATATTCTATAGTTTTTTAGGAATGTTTATATTTTTGATGGTGATGGATTTTATGGCCCGGCACTCAGTTAAGGGGCTTGAGGCGACTTCATTCGCGTTTTTGTGCAGTATAAATAACCTTTCAGGGGTAGCGAGTAATTTATCCGGCGCATTTCTGCTTCCACTTGTTGGCTTAAAATGGCTGATCGTCTTATCTGCCTTGACCAGCTTTCTCTGTTTACCGTTAATCAAAAGAATAGAAGCAGAGTAGACAGTTTACGTAAGTGTCTTACAATAAACGAGTTATGAAACAAATACGGGTAAGGGGTGAGAAAATATTTCTTTTATAACTGATTGTGTTGTAAGATGTTGCATACACTGTCTATAACTTTCTGAGTGAGAAAACTAGCAGAGGCATTTTAAGCACATGGCGAAAATCTGACTATGTTACTTTTAATTGAATCTGGCGGTTTATTGTGTATAATAGATGGATTAAACTATGATTGAAGATAATTTTAAGATAATTTTTGAGAAGATTCGTGGTGCAGCTTTGAAAATTAAGCGTGACCCAAAAGAGATTACGCTGGTTTGCGTAGTTAAGGGCCAAGAGCTTACGCAAATAAAAGAAGTGCTTAGGTTAGGGTATAGGCAAATTGGGGAAAATCGAGTTCAGGAAGCTTTAAATATTTATAAGCAAATACCCGGAGTTGACTGGCATATGATTGGCCACTTGCAGTCTAATAAGGTAAAGGACGCGGTAAAAATATTTGATTTAATTCACTCGGTTGATAGTATTGGTTTAGCTAAAGAAATTAATAAACAGGCAGATAGAATTGGTAAGGTGCAGGATATACTTATCGAGGTAAAGACTTCTGGTGAGGATAGCAAATTTGGTTTTGCTGCTGAAAAAATGCCAGAGGCTTATGACTCGATTTCAAAATTAAATAATATTAAGGTAAGAGGTTTGATGACGATTGCCCCGCTTACGCAGAATTCAGCTGAAGCCAGGCCATATTTTGCTGCCTTACGCAAAGTACGCGATAGCTTGGATTCAAGTTGGGTACTTTCTATGGGTATGAGTGATGATTTTGAAATAGCAATAGAAGAAGGCGCGGATATATTGCGTATTGGCAGGGCAATATTCTCCCGCCAGTAGGTGACGTTTAAACGTCACCTACTAAAAGTCACTAGGACAGGTTTAAACCTGTCCTACTATAGAGTAA
>JAKLQX010000014.1 GCA_022013085.1 Candidatus Omnitrophota bacterium
ACCTCCTTACGGGTACCGTAAAAAGATTATTATGGCTGATTTATGCAGTTTTTCAGTATGATTTTCCTGGCTGACAATAAAGCTAGTTATTCTGTTTTTACTTTAATAACCGGCTGGATTGCTCCGGAATGGGTGGCTGGCTTGTAACGGAATCACCGGCTGGATTGAAGCGGATTTTACACTTGGGACTTAGATGGCGAGATATAGATATTAAAAGAGGCATAATCCATTTGCTTGATACTAAGAACGGAGAAAAGAGGGATGTGCCTATGAATGAGATTACTCAGAAGACCATAATAGGCGTTCTTAAACATCCGGATACACAATATATCTTTTGTAATAACGAAGGTCTGCCATACGGAGATATCAAGAAATCTTGGTTGACTGCAGTAAAGAAAAGTAATATAATTGATTTTCACTTCCATGATCTTAGGCATACTTTTGCTTCTCAGCTTGTGATGTCAGGAGTTGATTTAAACACGGTTAGGGAGCTATTGGGGCATAAATCACTTGAGATGACACTTCGCTATAGCCATTTGTCTCCTGATCATAAGAAGCATGCAGTCGATATTTTGGGCAAACGAATGGACACTTTTTGGACACTTGGGAAGGTTGAGAAAATATCTCAAGAATCAACAGTATCGCAAGTCTTTGAAAATCATTTAGTTGCATAGATCCGGGCCATTAGCTCAGCTGGTAGAGCAGGACACTCTTAATGTCAAGGTCGTAGGTTCGACTCCTACATGGCTCACTTTTTTAACCTGCCTCAAAAAACCCGATGAAGAACTACCAAGTTTTAGAACATACCGCGGATATCGGCATCAGGGTAAAATCTCTATCTTTAGCCGGGCTGTTTAAGAACGCCGGCCTTGCTTTAACCGAGCTTTCCGCAGAAAAACAAAAAAATCAATACCCGGAAAAACATAAAATCGTAATTATGCAAAAAGCCGATAACGTGGATGAGCTTTTTGTTAATTGGCTTAATGAGCTATTGTCGGCGTCTGCCGCTGAGGCGCTTATCTTTGCGGATATTAAGATCAATCAGATCAACGAGCAATTCGTCGACGCCATTGCCATCGGAACGGACAGCAGGAATTATAAGACCAACGTTGAGATCAAGGCGGCAACCTACCATCAGCTTAAAGTCCAAAAAATCGGCTTTCACTGGCAGGCCGAGGTAATTTTTGACGTTTAAGAGCAAAATGCCCGATAATATCCAATTAGAAAAAATTGATGATTACCGCTGGCGTATTCCTCAGAGCTATAAACCGGGAATGCGGGTGCCCGGATTAATTTATGCCAGCGAAAAGTTATTGGAGAGTATTTATAAGGATAAGGCTTTAGAGCAGGTGGCTAATGTTGCATTTTTGCCCGGAATCGTAAAACATTCACTGGCTATGCCTGATATTCATTGGGGTTTTGGTTTCCCGATTGGAGGAGTGGCTGCTACTGATATTGAAGAGGGTGGAGTTATTTCTCCTGGAGGCGTGGGTTATGACATAAATTGCGGGGTAAGATTAGTAAAAACTAATTTAGAATATGATGATGTTAAAGATAAAATCGAAGATTTAATCAATCGTTTATTTTCCGATGTTCCTGCCGGAGTCGGTTCTGAAGGTAATATAAGAGTAGGGACTAAAGAAGAGAAGCAAATATTATTAAAAGGCAGCCGCTGGGCGGTAGAAAACGGCTTTGGAACAGAGGAAGACCTTGAATGTACTGAAGAAAACGGCGCAATCCCGGGAGCAGACCCGGAGGCGGTTTCCGAGCGCGCTCTTCAGAGAGGAAGAGCTCAGTCAGGCACTCTGGGTTCGGGAAATCATTTTTTAGAGGTGCAGGTAATCGATCAACTTTATGATCGGGAGGCTTGTGATACACTAGGCTTAAATTTAGGCCAGGTAATGGTGATGATCCATTCCGGCTCACGCGGATTTGGCTATCAGATTTGCGAAGATTATTCGCGGAAGATGGTGGAAAGTTTAGCAAAATATAAAATAAATGTTCCTGACAGGCAGTTGGCTTGCGCGCCGGTTAACTCCAGCGAAGGTAAAGCTTATTTGGGAGCAATGCGCTGCGCGGCAAACTATGCCTGGGCAAACCGCCAATGCTTGATGCATTTGACCCGGCAGGCGTTTGAGAAAGTATTTGGTTTGTCTTGGCAAAAACTGGGAATGTTTTTGATTTATGATGTTGCCCACAACATCGCCAAGATTGAACAGCATGAGGTTGACGGCGTAAAGAAAGACCTTTGCGTGCATCGAAAAGGCGCCACGCGGGCCTTTGGGCCGGGGGATCCGGCCATACCTGCAAGGTATAGCAAAATCGGCCAGCCGGTAATTATTCCGGGAGATATGGGCAGGAATTCTTATCTGTTGGTGGGTACACAGAGGGCAATGCAGGAAACTTTTGGCAGTTGCTGCCATGGAGCAGGCCGGCTGATGTCGCGCACTGCCTCGGCTAAATCTATTAGCGCAGATATATTGTTGAAAGAATTAAGATCTAAGGGTATAATAGTAAAAGCCTCCGGCCGTAAAACCGTCGTCGAAGAGGCGCCTTCGGCTTATAAAGATGTAAATGCGGTGGTCGATGTGGTGGCTAATGCGGGAATCGGTAAGCGTGTCTGCCGGATGCGGCCGTTGGGCGTAGTTAAAGGATAAAATGTTAGATATAAGATTTATAAGAGAAAATCAGGAGTTGGTAAAGAACTCGCTTAAGAATCGCGCCCTGAAAATTGACATTGATGGAGTGATTAAAATTGATGATCAGCGCCGGAAGGCATTAACGGAGTTTGAGGAATTAGCCTCTCAGCGCAATAAAGCCAATGATGAGATAGGTGTTCTTTTAAAAGAAAAGAAAGACGCCAAAAGTAAAATCTCGTCGATGAAGGAGATCTCAAAGCGTATCGGGGAACTGGAAGTGCAATTAAAAGAGCAGGAAGCAGAATTAAGCAAGCTGCTTTTGAATATTCCTAATCTGCCGCATGCTTCTTTGCCGATAGGAGATGCTTCCCAAAACAAGATTGTGCGCAGCTGGGGAGAGCCAAGGAAGTTTAATTTTAAACCCCTTAGCCATATCGAGCTTTGCCAGAATTTGGATATTGTAGATTTTAACCGGGCAACTAAAATTACGGGTTCAAATTTTATTCTGTTTAAGGGCTGGGGGGCAAAATTAGAACGCGCGCTGATCAACTTTATGCTGGATCTGCATACGAATAAACACGGCTATACTGAAATTTTCCCGCCTTTTTTGGTTAATCGCGCTTCCATGCTGGGCACCGGGCAACTTCCCAAAATGGAAGAGGATATGTATAAATTAAAAGATGATGATCTTTTCCTTATTCCTACCGCAGAAGTACCGATAACCAATATGTTTCGTGATGAGATATTAGAAGAGGATAAGCTTCCGATTTATTATACTGCTTATACGGCCTGCTTTAGAAGAGAGGCGGGTTCTTATGGTAAAGATACCAGGGGCCTGGCGCGCGTGCATGAATTTGATAAAGTGGAGATGGTTAAATTTGTAAAGCCCGAAGATTCTTTTGAGGAATTGGAGAAACTGGTAGTTAACGCCGAGGAGGTCTTGCAGCTTTTAGAACTGCCTTATCGGCTGGTGCTGCTGGCGACGCAGGATTTAAGTTTTTCCGCCAGCAAATGTTATGATCTGGAGGTATATGCCGCCGGAAACGATAAGTGGCTGGAGGTGTCCAGCTGCAGCAATTTCGAAAGTTTTCAGGCCCGCCGGGCAAATATAAGATACAGAAGGCGAAAAACAGAAGGCGAAAAACAGAAAATCGAATACGTGCATACTCTCAACGGCTCAGGCGTGGCCTTAGCCCGCACAGTTATCGCGATATTAGAAAATTACCAACAGGAGGATGGTTCGGTATTAATTCCTAAAATACTGCAACCATATTTAAATGGCCAAGAAAGAATTTCCTGATAAACAAGCACTAAAAGGTAAAGAAAAACCCGTGCAGAATGATATGGGCGGGCTTTCCGGTGATTTCTCCAGTAAGATTTCCGGATTATCCAGTAAAGCCTTCGGAATAATTAAATTTATCCTGGCGGTTATTCTTTTGCCGCTGGTTTATTCATCGGTGGTAGCTTTTATTAATGAATTTATCCAGATAGATAAGGGGCTGCAGCAGATTTTCTATAACGGCATAATTAGTTTTTTGGTAATCTACCTATTTATCTGGGAACCGGCGGTAATCTATAATAAAGGCCACAAGTTACTGGAAATATGTTTTAGTTTCTTTAAGCCCCTGGTGAGCGTGGCGCCTTTTCTTTTACCGATATATGCGATTTTGTTTTTTATTATTTACGGTTTATTGGCCTTGGGCGTAAAGTCGGGTTGGTTGATTGAATATACGCTTTTTTCGATTGGTTTTAGCAGTGTCCTGCATTTGGTTTTTTCCGCCAAGACTATCCGTTCGAAAAAAGGAGATATTCTAAAGGCAAATTACATTTTCGGGTTTTCGTTTATTCTTATCTTAAACCTTACCTTGCTGGCTTTAGGCTTTAGTTTAATTTTTAAAGAGTTCTCATTTGTCAATTTCTGCAATATCTCCGTTACTATATTCAGGGATATATTTCTTGTTGTTTTTAAACAGCTTTTTTTGTTTTAAATTTGGTGGGGTGTCGGAGTGGTCGATCGAACCTGTCTTGAAAACAGGCGTGGGCGTAAGTCCACCCAGAGTTCGAATCTCTGCCCCACCGCCAGCTTATTTCCTAATCGTATCCTTTTCTCAGCGAAGGATTTTTAGAAATATTTCCTTTATGATTTCATAGGAAGAGCCTTGGTGGGTCAGAGTGCTTTTAAAGAGGGTTATTTTTTCTGCATTAAATTCCTTTTTTTCTATTGAAAGGCCCTCTTGAAGCGGGGAGGATTCTGATACTTCGACGGCATCCCAACCGCGCCCTTTAGGGCGCATCGAACGGCCTGATTTTACTCTACCAATAGTAATATGGGATTTAAAAGGTTTATCATCTTGAGGAGCAATATTTTTAAGGCTGACTTGCAGCCTTTGCGCGATTTTTTCTGATTCTTCCCTGCCTTTATTGATGCCTACCCAGATAACGCGCGCCTCCCGCAGGCTGGGGAAAGCGCCTAATGCGGCAAGTGAAATAACAAAAGGATTTATTCCTTTAACCGCCTCAGCCATCGCCCGTGTTATATTTTCAACCTGTTCTTCCTGGGCTTCACCGATGAATTTTAAGGTCAAGTGGATATTCTCAGGCGCAACCCATTTTACTCTCCTCGCTGTTTTACCTAGCCGGAGCTGCAGGAGAGAGATTTCCTTTCTAATATTTTCAGGCAGTCTGATTGCGATAAATAATCTCATGAGAGTAATTTATGCCCCATTATTTTTAAATTATATCTTAAAACCTGCGCTTGTCAAAACAAAGAACTTTGGTAGAATGAAGATGTTAATTTTTACGCGGCTTAAAAGAGGAGGCTAGGATGATTGAGATGGAAGCTTTAAAATTAGCTTTATCAAAGGAACAAAGCTCCGTAAAGTATTATCAAGAATTATTGGTTAAACATCCGGTCCTGAAAGATTTATTTTATCTTTTATTAAATGAAGAGCAGAAGCATGTAATGATGATTGAGGAAAAAATCGCCCAGTTATATAAATAAAGCTATATTTAAAACTGTATTCAAAGATTTCCTTTGCTGGTAATCTGTGATAGAATTGTTAAAAGGAGGCGTCGCATAGCTGGTTGAGTGCACCGGTTTCGAAAACCGGAATGGTCGTAAGGCCATCGGAGGTTCGAATCCTCCCGCCTCCGCAAATTTGCCCGAACGCAGTGAGGGGGCTGGAAAAGTTGAGCAAGAGTATCTATAATGGCTCCTGGCATGTTTATATTGGTAAATGTAACGATAATACCTTGTATACAGGTACCACAATGGATGTAGTGGAGCGTATTAATGAACATAATACGACAAGTAAGTGCAGGTATACAAGAGCGAGGAAGCCCATTGTTCTGTTGTATCGAGAGATTTGTAAGGATTATGGTTTAGCCAGAAAAAGAGAAGCTCAGATTAAGAGTTTATGCAGGAGTGAGAAGCTGGCGTTAATTAAAAAGAGTTTCTAATTTATGGAGGGGTCGCGTAGTGGTCGAGCGCGCGTGTTTATCGTTAAGGAGGAAAAGAATGCGTTATATACTGATTACCGGTATTTTAGTTTCTTTACTCTTGGCGCCGCTTTGTGGATCTAAGGCTCAAGCCGAAGAAGGATTATTTTCTTTAACCAAAGATCTAAATTATGATATTACTGTTCAGCTTTCTCAGGGGATAATTTCAAAGATAAAAAATATTCACGTTGTTGGAACAGTTGAAATAGCAGGCAAGGTATTTCTTGTAGCTGAGTTTCAAAATGAGGTTAAGGCGGCAAATAGCCTTATTGCTTTAGATAGTATTAAGACAATCGTGCCGAGCAACACAGCGCATGAAACGCTTATTGCAGATAATTCTCTTAAGTAATATTTTAATTTAGGCTAAGTAAAATTTGGAGGGGTCGCGTAGTGGTCGAGCGCGCGTGTTTGGAAAACACGTAATCCGCAAGGGTTCCAGGGTTCGAATCCCTGCCTCTCCGCCAACAAGGATAGGGCGCTGCTTCAAACAAGGGACGGAAGCTTGCTTCCGTCGAAAAATTGAGGCGGCGCTCTTTTAAAATAAAGTTCGAACCAATCTTTTCCAGAAATTCTTTCTGGGATTCTAAATTTCCCTCTTCCACTGCGCAATGTGCTGAATTTAAAGAAGTTACGAATTCCCTCGCCGGTTCGAACCAATTATTTGCCCCGGCAGCAAAATCCCGTAAGTCATCCTGTAGCTTCCTCTTTTCATTGATAAAAGCTTCCTTCTTGGCCTGATATTCTTCAAGAGTTAAAGACTCTGCAAGGTAAACGTCAATAAGCTTACTAATCTTAGTGTCAATTTCCTTAACCTTAGTTTCTAGATTTTGCTGCTGGGGCAAAGATGATTGGACACTGCCATTCTTGTCTTTTTCTAACTGCTCTAAAATCTTCTTTGTCCAATCATCGCACAAAGAAACTTTTTGAATGAAAGATTTGATTTGCGCGGCAAGCTCTTCCTCACGGACATACTTTTGATTACAATTTGTAAGGCGTTTAGTACAGCGGTAATAAACATGGCCTTTCTGAAGCTCCGCGGTAATCATCCGACCGCACTCACCGCAACGCATCCAGCCCCTAAGAATGAATTTGTTAGTTTCTTTCTTGGGCTTGCCGCGCTGGAGCATTACTTCCTGACACTTATCAAAAAGTTTCTTGGTGATAATTGGTTCGTGCGTACCTTCGTACATTTCACCTTTATACCGAAATACGCCGTAGTAGAGGGGATTGCTCAACATATATTGATAGTCGCTAACCGACAAGGGTTTATCTTTTCTGCCAGTCATACCTAGAGCATTAACCCTTTCGCGTATTTCGGCAAGGGAGTAACTTCTTTTAGAGTAGAGCTCAAAAACTTTCTTGATGAAAGGAGCTTTGCCCGCATCTAATATTATCGTGCGTGTTTTACGGTCGTTAAGGTAGCCGATGGGCGCCCACTGCGGCCAGATACCTTTGCTTAGCTTTAACCTTATTCCTCTGCGAATATTCTCAGAAAGAGCGTCTATGTAGTATTTGCTCTGGCCGAAGATGATAGATAGCATAAACTTACCTTGAGCGTTATTATCAAAACGTAGGGTAGGAAAGCGTAGATCCTTAATAACCTTTTGATCAACAAGGTAGATAATCTGGCCGCCGTCAACGCTGTTTCTTGCCAAGCCTTTTTCGCCAAAATTTTCTTGGCAGGATTGCCTGCTCGACGATAATATAACTAAAAAGGGATGATTTTTAGCACTAATAGCTATTTTGCGCCTGTAGACGCAGGCAGGAGTTGTTGGATACCCTCTTCTTCCAAAAGGCTTTTATCCGCGAGAATTTTAGTTAACTGAATTTGTTCATCTGTTGGAACGGTGAGTTTTAATCTCTGCTCTCCGGAAGCGCTTAATTCAACCAACTTACAGCTTTTAAGATAATTATAAATAGACTGAGCAGTTAATTCTTCAAAATCTTTTTTCTGCCTGACTAAATGCTTTACCGTATTGTTTAAAAGATACGCCAATACGCAGACAGTAACATGCGCTTTAATCCTGTCTTCATTATGGTGATAAATAGGCCTGATTTCGCAGAAGCTCTTTAACTGATGAAAACTTCTTTCTATTTCCATCCTGCCGCGGTAGGCGTCAATAAGCTCTTTGGGAGAAGCTGTTTTTAGATTAGTCATTAGACAATAGACGCCGTCTAACCTTGCCGCGTCAGCAACAGCTTTTTTTAAAACCTTGTAACTAATCCGGAATGTTTTTTCTTTGGCGATTAGGCGAAAAGAGAACAAGTTAGACGCGGAGCGTTTTTCCAAGTACCGCGTAAGCTCTTCGCGCAACAGCTCTCTGTGCCTCCTGCCTAAGGCCTTGGATAATTGTTGATTTTTCTGATCCAGGTATTTTACAATCGAGGCTATTTTATCAAGCCGGCAAAGCCTTTCGGTGAGGAATTTTTCAGGATTAAAGCAGAGAATGTATCTTTTGTTTTCGCAAGAAGGCAATTCTTTATAATACGCCCTTTTAGAGTGGCGGATAAAATAATCCTTTTTGTTTTCCACGTTATTTTCGTTAATGCTTCTTAAATAATTCCAAGGCACGCCTTTAAGTTTAGCTATGGAATTCCTGCGCAGGGTGACACAATAATTAAAGTTTTCTGTTTGTATTTTCTCGATATTGGTTATGCTGACCATGCCTTTATCCATAACTAAACAGGCATGTTTAATATTAAAGAGCCTTTTAAGTTCGTCAACGAATTCTTGGACGGTTTTAGTATCGGCGGTATTTCCTTCCAAAACCTGCCAATAAAAAGGGAATCCTTTTTTGGTTACGGCTAAGGCCAAAAGGATCTGTTTTTTGTCACCGCGATGGTCCCGGGATAATCCATACCGCGCTAAATCGCTATTACTCTGCTGGAAATAACTGGAAGTTATATCATAAAATACCAGCTCATAATCATCCAGCCCGAGTGAATTGATTTTAGCGTATAAATGTTGCTGTATCTTTGAGGTAAGCGCGGGTATTGTGTCTAAGGTCCGGTATATTTTAGTAGGGTTAAGATTTAAATTTAAGATTCGCGGCAGGATGGTTTCCTCATACCAACGGCTTACCTGATAATCGCTTTCCGGGGAGAGGGAGCGATTAATCGTTAAGGCTTCGATAGTTTTATCTTCCATCAACGCGTCTAATCCCCAATATTTCCAGATCCTATGCAGTATTGCCACGGCTAAATATTCAAAAGATTTCTTACAGGTTAATTCTGCCCAAGAAAACCTTTTTCCGGCCTTACCGGCCAGAGAATCTTTAAAAAAAGCTATCTCGTTCGGTTTAAGCCTGCCTAATTGCTTTATGGTTTTATGCCTGACCTTCTTCTTAACCTTATCCCAGTAAGTTTTTACCAATCTCCAATAGCGGTATTCACCGCTGGCCTTTTTGATAACAGTTTCCCTTAAAAACATATTTACCGCCTCCTCATTAGCACCATGCATATTTATATCACTACTCGGTATAAATGTCAAGTAATATTTATGCAATAGTTAGCACTATATAAAAGGTAAAAAATATATGCCGAAACGGCTAATAATCGACGATAAAAAAGGAAGGCGGCAGGGTATGGCAAGAAAATTTTGGCGAAAAAGGC
>JAKLQX010000015.1 GCA_022013085.1 Candidatus Omnitrophota bacterium
GGTGTTGTCTTGGTAGACAAGGAGAGGTTTAATGGAAAGAAAAGCATTAGGAAAAGGCCTTAGCGCATTAATTCCAGAAAAGGTTTTAGAGAGCAAAGAGCGCAAAGAAGAGATTGTTTATGTCCAATCTGGAAAAATCAAACCCAATCCCTTCCAGCCACGCGAGGATTTTGATCAACAGAGTATCGAAGAATTAGCGCAGTCTATAAACGAAAAAGGGGTTATCCAGCCACTTTTAGTTAGGCGCAAAGGGGATAATTATGAACTTATTGCAGGAGAGCGAAGGCTTCGCGCTGCTAACTCATTGGGCCTCAAAGAGATACCGATTATTGTACGCGATGTTTCAGATCAAGATTCTTTAGAATTAGCCTTAATTGAAAATATCCAAAGGGAAGATTTGAATCCTATTGAAGAAGCTCATGCTTATCAACACCTGATAGATAAGTTTCAAGTTACTCAAGAAAAAATAAGTGAAGTTTTAGGAAAGGCTAGGACCACAATTACAAATACCTTGCGCCTACTTAAGCTCCCGCATGAAATTCAACAGGAGATGAAAAAAGGACGCATCAGTTTTGCGCATGGCCGCACCCTACTTGAAATTGACGATGCGAACCAACAGCGTAGATTAGCACAGGATATTATTAGCAAAGGCCTTTCTGTGCGCGAATTGGAAAATTTAATTAAAACTAGCCGGCCAAAAGGATTAAGGCGTAAAATTGGCCAAGGACAGAGAGAACCCCTAGTTGCTATTCTTGAGGAGCAAATGCAACACGCTTTAGCCACCAAAGTGCGCATAATTAAAAGAAAAAAGCGAGGGCATATTAATATTGAATTTTATTCGCAAGAGGATTTAGAGCGTATCGCGCATGTTATTAAGGGAGGGAGCAAATAATGAGCCAGGCAGTCTTAATATTGATTAAACCCGATGGGTTGAAAAAATCACTTACGGGCAATATTCTTACGCGCCTATCTGAAACCAAACTTGAAATTGTTGCGGCAAAGATGGTGCGTGTGTCAAAAGAGCTGGCTGAGGAACATTATAAACATTTAAAAGATAAGCCATTTTTCGGCGATATTGTTATGTACCTGCAAGGCCAGTTGTATGACCGCAAGAAAGTTATGGCTTTGGTTTATTGGGGTAAGGATGCTATCAAAAAATGCCGTGATTTAGCTGGGGCCACTAATCCCGAAGAAGCGGATCCAACTTCTATTCGCGGCTCTTACGGCAGGATTACCACGATTGGTGTATATGAAAATGCAATTCATGTTTCATCTAACGAGCCTGAGGCAGAGAGAGAGATCAAGCTTTGGTTTGCTCCAGCTGAGGTTATCGTCGATCTTTATCCCGTAAAAGAAATAATGCAAAAAGAAGTTATAAATAAAATCTGGGCTAAGCGCGAGGGGAAAAATGATTAGTAGCATGACTGGATTTGGTAGTTTTGAAGCCGAGATTGATTCTCTCGGCAGGATTTCTGTAGAGCTCAGATGCACGAATCATAAATTTTTAGAGTGTGTTTTCCGCCTGCCCGATGGATTGCTTTCTTTGGAGGATAAATTAAAAAAAGAAATTGAAGCTGTAATAAAGCGGGGCAAGGTTTTTTGTGCTATCAATATTAAAGGAGAAGAGGCGCAGGGCATATTTATCAACCGTAAACTGTTAAAAAATTATCTACGCGAGCTCAATAGTATTAGTGCTGAGTTTAAAATTAAAGATGGATTAACTTTGGACTCTTTGATTCGCTTGCCTGGTATTTTATCACTTAAGGAAAATAAACCAGCAGGGGTGCATATCCGTGAGCATCTTTTGCCTTTGCTTAAGCGCGCTCTGTTAGAACTGTTAAAAACACGTCAGAAAGAAGGCAAGGCGCTGGCAGGTTTATTAAGAAATAGAAGCGAGCTATTGAAGAAAGACCTGGTTTTAATAAAACAACGTTTTGCATTTGAAATAAAAAATCGGCTAAAAAAGATTTGCTTAGAGGAACGCGCGGCCTTTTTAAAAAGCGCGGATATTGCCGAGGAGATAGACCGTTTAAATTTTCACATTAAGAATTTTCAGCAAAAAATTGCCAAGGGCGGGTCGGTGGGTAAAGAATTAGATTTTATTACTCAAGAGATGCAACGGGAAGCTAACACTTTGGCAGCGAAGTCATTTGATCTGATTATTTCAGGCAGAGCCCTACAAATGAAAAGCCAGATTGAAAAGATTCGTGAACAAGTACAGAATATTGAGTAGTGAAAATCGCTAATAAGCAAAAGAAGACAGGTAAGATTTTTGTTATCTCCGGGCCTTCGGGTTCAGGCAAGACCACCCTTCTGGGTAAGTTAATCCAAGATAGAGAAATCAGCAAACTACTTATAAAATCCCGCTCTCTTACCACGCGGCCTAAACGCTCGCAAGAAAGGCAAGGGAAGGACTATTTCTTTGTAACGCGGCTTGAGTTTAAGCGCCTATTAAAAACAAAGAAAATTCTTGAATGGACCAGATATTTAGGTTATTATTACGGAACGCCTAAACAGTTTGTAGATGTCCAGCTTAAAAAAGGCAAAAATCTTGGTTTTTGTTTAGACCTTAAGGGCGCGGCAATTCTGAAAAAAATCTATCCAAAAAATACAGTAACGATTTTTGTTCTACCGCCTTCTTTAAAGACACTAAAGACTAGAATCAAAAAGCGGTGTAAATGTACTGCAAAACAAGAGATAGCGCAGCGTTTAAGTCTTGCCCGCCGGGAGATTAAGGCTTGCTCGCGTTTTGATCACTGTATTTTGAACAAAAATTTGCAAGTAGCGTTAGGAAAGCTCAAGGAAATTATTAAAAAGGCGATTTTTTCCACGGGAGGAACAAATGGGATATGAAGGTAGAGAGAAACTATTAAACAAAAGTTTAGGGTCAGTTTATAAACTGGTGATATTAGCTTCTAAGCGGGCATTAGAGATTGCTGAAGGCCAGCCCAGGCTAGTAGAAGATGCTCTTACGGCTAAGCCATCCACTGTGGCTTTGCACGAAATTGCTGAAGGAAAAATAGAGGCTAAGAAAATAAAGGGAAAGGAATAGTGGTGAAGGTAGAAAGAAATATTCTCTTAGGTGTCACCGCGAGCATTGCTATTTATAAATCCTGTGAGCTTATTCGTAAACTTAAAGAATGTGGCTTTGTGGTTTCAGTAGCAATGACGAAAGAAGCAGAAGAGCTGATTAAGCCAATTGTTTTCCAGAGCTTAAGTGGCAGGCGAGTTTATCGGGGAGGGATATTTGATGAACCTGATACATGGGAGATTGAGCATATATCTTTAGCAGAGAAAGCGGATTTGATTTTGGTTGCTCCGGCCACGGCTAATTTTATTGCGAAGCTGGCTTGCGGAATCTGTGATGACTTGCTTACTTGCACGATTTGCGCAAGCAAGGCAAGAGTCTTAATTGCTCCGGCGATGAA
>JAKLQX010000107.1 GCA_022013085.1 Candidatus Omnitrophota bacterium
TCATTTAGCGTTGAAGAATGGAACGCGCGTGAAAAATCTGGAATTATATACCTTGATAATATAAGGGTGATAAAATAGGAGGACGACTTTGATGCGCATTATAACAATTTCTAATCAAAAAGGTGGTTGCGGGAAAACAACAACATCTATTAATTTGGCTGCGGCACTAGCGTCTAATAACCGCAAAGTCCTGCTTATTGACCTTGACCCGCAAGCGCATGCAACCAGCGGCTTAAATATTAAAGCGGATTTGAGTATTTATAATGTGCTTTCTAAAATTACGCATAAAAAAGCGCGGATGGATGAAATCATCCAGAATTTAGGCAACAACTTTGATATTGCGCCATCCTCAATAGTCTTAAGCACCCTGGAACAGGAACTTTCTGGAGAAATTGGCAGGGAATCCCGCCTTTGGGATACCTTAAAAAACTTTAGCGGCAACTATGACTACATCTTAATTGATTGCCCGCCAAACTTAGGGATTTTAACTATTAATGCTATCCGCGCCGCTAGCGAGATCATTATCCCGGTTGAAGCGAGCAGATTTTCACTTGAAGGCCTAAGCCAATTAAGCAGCATCATTACCTTAGTCAAAGAACGCTTAAATCACAATGTTGATTTTCGCGTATTGGTAACTAACTTTGACTCAAGGCTGGCGCATTCATTTAAGATGCTCGAAAAAATTAAAACAGATTACAAAAACAAAATGTTTTCCAATATCATTCACGTAAACGTAAAATTAAAAGAAGCGCAAAATGAAGGCCTGAATATTTTAGCCTATGATAAATATTGCCGCGGAGCAAAAGATTATTTTTCTCTTTCGCGGGAGATTATCACCCAGGAAAATACGCCCACACCCTCATTAGCTCTAGAAAAAACCTTAGAAAAACGCATGAAAGAGATCATCAAAGAGAATTTGCCAAAATTAAATGAGATTACTCTTAAGGTTAATGCTCCTGAGGCTAAAGAAGTTTATTTAGCCGGTGAATTTAACAACTGGAAATTAGATGATTCTAGCCGCATGGAACGCAGTAATGGCTGCTGGATTAAACGTTTAAACTTAAACAGCGGGAAATACCGTTATCGTTTTGTTATTGATGGGAACTGGACAGAAGACGCAACAAACCCTTTAAGCCAATTAAATCCTTACGGGACAATAGATTCATTATTAGAAGTGAGTAAATAATTATTAACAACCGTAGCTGACGTTTAAACGTCAGCTACGTAGCGCAAACTTAAATCTAAAATGACAGAAACAGCGCAAAATGAACAAGAGATTCACGAAGGCAAATTCTTTGCTATAATTTCATATGTATCTTTTCTTTGCATAATTACCCTGGTTTTAAAGAAAAATAACAAATTTGCACTTTACCATGCCAAGCAAGGGTTGGTGCTTTTTGTCCTGGAAGTTGCAGCATTTATACTTTCAATTATACCTTTATTAGGGTGGTTAATTGGTGTTTTTGGGTATGCCATATTCCTCTTGGTTTCAATCTGGGGAATTATGCAGGCTGCCTTAGGCATATACTGCCGCATACCAGTTATTTCAGAGATTTCTGAGAAGGTTATATTATAATCCTATTAAGGAGGTGTCGCTATGGCTTTAAAAAAGAAATTGAGCACCCGTAAAAATATAGCGAAATCCTTGCGCAAAGCACAAGGGAAGAAAGTCAAGAAAACGGCAAAAAAAGTAGTAAAGAAGGTTGCAAAAAAACGTGTTCTTAAGAAAAAAAGCATCAAGAGTAAACCCGTTTTAAAGAAACCCGTATTAAAGAAGAAAGCGGCAAAAAAATCTGCTAAGGTTGGAGGTAATCTTGTAGGTTTAGTTACGCATTATTTCCCGCATGTCCAAGCTGCAGTAATTAAACTAAAAAAGCCTGTTACAAATGGGGACACCCTGAAGATAAAAGGGCACACCACTGATTTAACTCAAATCGTAGCCTCAATGCAGATTGACCGGGTAGAGATCCAAACGGGCAAAAAAGGCGATGAAATTGGGTTACAAGTAGCCACCAGAGTAAGACAAGGCGATAAAGTTTACAAAATTTAGCTCAAACTAATAATTTCGCAGGGCTGGACTTAATTGTTCAGCCCTTTTTGTTTGTAAAATAGTTAGTTAGATTTCACCCACTTCTTACGTCTATTGAATTAGGGAGGAGGCAGGCAATGCTTAATATAATTTCTCTTGACAAAGTATACACTAATGAGTATACTTTGTATGGAGGTGAAAACATGGTTAAAACCATCACATTAAAAAAACTGCGGCCGGGATTACCGGAAGTAATCAAAGGAATTGATACTAAATTAGAACGCTATATCGTTATGAAGAGGGGCCGACCTGTAGCTATAATGCTAGGGCCTGATGATTACGAGAGCCTTCTAGAAACAATCGAGATCCTTTCAGACAAAGAAGCGGTAAAAAGGATAATTAAAGCAAAAAAAGAGATTGCTGAAAACAAAATAATTTCCTTAGAAGACCTGCGGAATAGGATTGAAAAGGCAAATGCATAGGATTGAATTTTCACATCTGGCAGCTAAAGAATTAGGAAAAGTCTATAATATAGATAAAAAACTGTATTCACGTTTTATAGAGGTTATTGAAACCCTTAAAACAAATCCTTACCAAGGCAAGCGTTTAAAAGGCAAGCTCGCTGGAGATTATTCGTTACGCCTTGGCAATTACCGGATAATCTATGCCATTGAAAAAGACCGGTTAATAATCTACATCATTGACCTTGGGCACAGAAGTAAAATCTATAAATAAAAAAAATACGCCCTGCGCTGATTTGTATTGCGCGGGTATCCGCCAGTTGGCGGAATTTGAGCTTGACAATTCAAGCTTTTAGTGGTAATTATGAGTAAGCACTCAAAATAACCGGGGTGTTAAGTGTAGGTAAAAATAGGTAAAATAAATGCGGCCGCGCGGAAGACCAAAGAAGTATAGAATAGTCAAGCTTGACCCTAAGATCAGCAAATTTAGCCCTAGAGGCAAGCCAGGAAGGCCTGATGAGGTGGAGCTAAAAATGGATGAATTTGAGGCTTTAAGGCTGGCAGATTATCAGGGTTTAAGCCAAAAAGAGGCAGCCAAATCTATGCGCATATCCCAGCAAACCTTTAGCCGGATTTTAGCTAGAGCACGTAATTTAATCGCTAAGGGAATAACTACCGGATCAGCCATAAGAATCCAGGGCGGCCAATATGTAATCAGTTCCCGGGAGCAGAAATGAGAAAATTAGCTAACTTAACTAAAGAAAAGTTAATTAATCTATATCTAAATGAAAAAAAATCTTTGGGTGATATAGCTAAAATCT
This sequence comes from Candidatus Omnitrophota bacterium, assembly GCA_022013085.1. Classification (GTDB taxonomy): domain Bacteria; phylum Omnitrophota; class Gorgyraeia; order Gygaellales; family Profunditerraquicolaceae; genus UBA6249. Next base: position 3,312 of record JAKLQX010000107.1, read on the forward strand.
ATAGCGTTTCCCGGACTGCGATATATAGAAAACTTAACACACATGGTATAAAACAACGTTCTAAATCAGAAGCAAGAATTGAGGCGCAGAAACAAGATAGGGTTCCACAGCAATTTTATGATATAGATGAGGATTTTTTCAGTATTTGGTCACCTGAGATGGCGTACGTTTTTGGCTTAATTCTTACTGATGGATGTGTTTCTGATACCGGAGTAATATCGCTTTGTATAAACGACAGGGAGTTACTAGAAAAGGTCAAAAAAGCTTTGCGATCCGAACACAAAATAACGCTGTCTAAGCATCAAAAAGGCTTGTATTATTTTCATTTTGCCAGAGAAAAACTTGTGGCGGACTTAGCGAAACTCGGTGTTTTACCCAGAAAAAGCCTTACGGTAAAATTCCCGAAGGTTCCAGAAAGATACCTGGTTGATTTCATAAGAGGAGTTTTTGATGGTGATGGAAGTGTTTTCTTTGATAAGCGCCGGATAAACTATCCATTAAGGTCTAAATTTGTTAGTGGTTCCTATGATTTTATAGCCGGGTTACAGCAGAAGTTAGAATCTTTAAATATGCCTACAAGAACAATCTATAAACAAAAAACCAAAAATGGATGGAATTATATGTTTATATATGATCATAAAGATAGCGTAAAATTATTTGAAATTTTATATAAAAATACCCAAAATAGGCTATTTTTAGAACGTAAATATAGGCGATTTTTAGAAGGTATAAAAGGCATTGGAGCATAGGTATAGGGAAATAGAAAAGAGGTTTTTTATGCATATTCAAAGAGAATTAGAGTATTTGAGGCAACTAACTCAAAAATACGGCAGTCGCTATATAAAGAGTTATTTTGGTTTTACTATGAGGGATTTTGCCAGGAGAATGGGTATTGCAGATAATACCTTTAGCCAAATATTAAAAGGCGCGCGCAAAATGCAAGATAAATATGAGCAAGCATTTTTACGGGCTTTTAAAGATTTACAGGTAGAGGAAAAATCAAAGGGTTTCAAAGAAACCCCAAGTCAGGTACAAATGAAGGAACTTTATCAAAAAAAGAATAGCTTATTCGGAGTATAGGATATCTTTGGGAAGTGGATATAATATATCTTATGTTAACTTGTTAATCTTGCGTAACTGTATCTAAGTCCATAGAAGACAATGAGTTAGTAAAGGCTGTTTTTTACCTGTGGATAAGGCAAATCTTCTTTACTTAAACTTACCGCTATTCTTTAAGCTTAACAATTGTAGGAAACTTTATATATAAGGCTATAAGGATTTTTTGCTTTTATTGGGATAATTTGTAGCGGACGTTTAAACGTCCGCTACCGGGTTAAAATTGTAACTGCAGGATAAATTGACCCCTCTCCAAAGCGATTATTTATGCGGTCTAGAGCCTGAATAAGCCCCTCTCTGCGTACTTCTTCTTTAAATAAAGGCTGATAGACGTCCCAAGTAAGGTTGCTACAGGTAACCCCAATTGCCCGAATTTTAGGATTTTTAAGGGTTGATTTTATCATTATTTTAATCGCTCTTTGGTAGATTTCATAACCATCCTTGGAAGGCTCATAAAAGGTTTTTTGGGCCCCAAAATTAGCAATTTCCGGGCCATTAAGCCAAAGATGCACAGTTGCGCTAACTAAATTCTGTTGCCTAAGCCTTGTAGCAACCATCTCAGATAAAACTCTAATCCATGCCCGAATAACCTGGGGGTTTGTTTGTGCCATAGGCAAGGTATATGAATGGCTTATGGATTTAGGCTTTTGGCTAGAGTTACCGGAATTTTCATCAAAATTAAAGGGATTATTATTAAAAAATTCCGGTAATTTTAAGTATAAATCCCA
>JAKLQX010000108.1 GCA_022013085.1 Candidatus Omnitrophota bacterium
AAAAACTATTCCCGGCTTAATTAAACAAAGTGGCGGAAACAGCCGTTTTGTTTATGATGCATACCGCCGCCTGATTATGATGTACTCCGACGTAGTTATGGAGAAAGCTGCCGGCATCGAGCCAATTGGCGAAGAGGGAATCCGTAAACAGCTGGAAAAAATTATGCTGAATATGAAAAAAGAGAAAAACTATACAACCGATACAGATTTAAACGTTGATGATTTGAAAAAACTCTGCGCGCAATTTAAGGCAAAAATCAAAGAGGTCTTGGGCCTTGAGTTCCCCGATGAACCCATGGAACAGCTCTGGGGAGGTATTGGCGCAGTCTTTTCATCTTGGAATGGAAAACGCGCCATCAGCTACCGCAGAATTGAAAATATCCCGGATGCCTGGGGCACAGCAGTAAATGTGCAAACCATGGTTTTTGGTAATATGGGTAATGATTCAGCAACCGGGGTTGCTTTTACGCGAAACCCGGGAAACGGTGAAAATAATTTTTACGGTGAATATTTAATTAACGCGCAAGGCGAAGATGTGGTTGCCGGCATACGCACACCCGCGCCGATCAATGAATATTCCACAAGTAGCCATAACAAAGAACTGCTCACTCTAGAAAAAACAATGCCCAAGATTTACCAAGAACTTTACAAAATACAGGACCGCCTTGAACAACACTATCATGATATGCAGGATATTGAGTTTACCATTGAAAAAGGTAAACTCTTTATGTTGCAGTGCCGCGTAGGTAAACGTAACGGCCCGGCAGCAGTGCGTATGGCTGTAGAGATGGTCAAAGAAAAAATGATTAAAAAAGAGCAGGCTGTCATGCGCGTAACCCCGTCACAGCTTGATGAGTTGCTACATCCGATCATTGATCCTAAAACTGAAATTACGGTCAAACCTTTTGCTAAAGGGCTTCCAGCAGGCCCGGGTGGAGCAAGCGGACAGATTGTCTTCTCATCAAACGACGCTGTAGTTTGGGCAAAAACCGGGAAAAAAGTAATCCTGGTTCGTGAAGAAACTAACCCGGAAGATGTAGAAGGTATGCGCGTAGCCCAAGCCATTCTTACTGCTCGCGGTGGCATGACTAGCCACGCAGCCTTAGTTGCCCGCGGTTGGGGAAAATGCTGTATTGTCGGATGTTCCGGGATGCATGTCGATACTGAAAAGAAAACTGTCCAAGTTGGCGGTAAAACACTAAAAGAGGGCGACTGGATCACTTTAAACGGAACTAAAGGCACAGTTTATGAGGGGCAACTGCCAATGATGGACGCTGCCGAAGAAAATACCATGCTTTCTGAGTTTCTAAAAATGTGCGACATGATAAAAGAACTGGGCGTACGCACCAATGCTGACACCCCAGATGACGCTAAAAAAGCTCTTCAATTCGGAGCCGAAGGTATTGGGTTATTCAGAACTGAACATATGTTTTATGGTTTAGGCGCGGATGAGCCGCTTTTCTTACTCCGCAAGATGATTGTTTCCAAAACAGTCGAAGAAAGAAAAAAGGCTTTAGATGCATTGTTCCCATTTGTAAAAAAGGATATTAAAGGAACAATCGCAGCTATGGATGGTTTTCCTGTGGTGATCAGGTTGCTTGACCCGCCTTTGCATGAATTCGTCCCACGTGAACAAGCCAAACTTGAACAGCTTGCCCGTGACTTAAACATCGATATGAAAGAATTAACCAGAAGAGCAGAAGGGCTGCATGAATCAAACCCAATGATGGGCCACCGCGGTGTGCGCCTGGGTGTAACTTATCCTGAAGTAAGCACCATGCAGATTCGCGCAATTTTAGAAGCTGCAGCTGAATTGGTTAAAGAGGGAAAAGATCCCTATCCAGAGATCATGATCCCGGTTGTCTGCGATGTAAAAGAACTAGAGGATCAACTGGTTATTGCCAAACAAATATATAAAGAGGTGCTGGCAAAATACGGATTAAAGAAGATTAAACATCTTTTTGGAACGATGATCGAGATTCCGCGCGCTGCCTTTGTCGCGGATAAACTGGCAACTGTCGCCCAATTTTTCTCCTTTGGAACCAATGATATGACCCAGATGGGTTTTGGTTTCTCAAGAGATGATATCGGAGGTTTCTTGCCGGAATATATTAAAAAAGGAATACTCCCGGAAGATCCATTCCAGAGTATTGATCAAGAAGGTATTGGCGAGCTGATTAAAATGGGGATCCAACGTGGACGCAAAACTAACAAAAACCTTGAAATAGGCATCTGCGGAGAGCACGGTGGTGAACCTAAATCCGTTGAGTTCTGCCATAACGTAGGCATGGATTATGTCAGTTGCTCACCGTTTAGGGTTCCGATAGCAAAGTTAGCAGCAGCGCAAGCGGTTTTGAAAAAGAAATAAGATAATAGTAGGGGAGGTTTAAACCTCCCCTACAGATGTGGATAACTTACATGGAAGCATTAAAAACATATTTTAAAGAAGTCCGGCTTATCCCTCTTTTAACTGCTAAGCAGGAGATTGAGTTAAACAAACTGATCCGTAAGGGTGATGAAGTGGCACGCAAAGATATGATCCGCGCTAATCTTCGCCTGGTAATTAATATCGCAAAAAGGTATATGCGCCTGGGGATTCCCTTTCTTGATTTAATCGAAGAAGGGAATCTCGGTTTAATGAAAGCAGTTGAAAAATTTGACCACCGCAAAGGTTTCCGCTTTTCAACTTACGCTGCCTGGTGGATAAAACAAGGGATCACCCGGTCAATTAGCGAACAAGGCAAGATGATTCGCGTTCCTGTTTATATGAATGACTTGATCACTAAATGGAAAAAGAATAAAGAACGACTAAGCCAAAAATTAAAACGCATCCCTTCTGACACTGATATCGCCAAAAAATTAAAACTTTCTCCGGACAAAGTAGAGCAGATAAATTTTTGGATGGCTACTACTACCTCATCGCTAGAAGCGCCAATTGGCGAAGATAGCGATAACCAGGTCTCAGACTTAGTCGAAGATAAGAACGCCACGCCTCCCGACGCTGAAATCGAGCATTTGCTTGACCGCGAAAGAGTAGACAATCTCTTAGAGGTAATGTCTGAAAGAGAGCGCCAAATTCTAGATTTACGTTTTGGCTTATCTGATACCGAGCCGCAAACCTTGGCAGAAGTAGCTAAAAAAATCGGCGTATCACGGGAAAGAATCCGACAAATAGAAGAAACAGCTTTAAGAAAATTAAGAAAATTTGTTGTCGGACAGGAGAAGGAGGTCTGACCCTTCGACTTTATTCAGAGTCATGGTGAGCTTGAATAAATAAAATAAGGAGTCGAACCATGGTGAATAACTGTTTATTAGAAAAATCTATTCGCAATATTCCTGACTTTCCAAAACCGGGAATTCTTTTCCGGGACGTTACCACCTTAATCGCTGACAAAGTTGCTTTTAAAAAGGCGGTAGACCTGCTGGCTAAAAAATATAAAGGCAAGAAAATTGATAAAGTAGTAGGGGTGGAAGCACGTGGATTTATTTTTGGGGCCGCAGTAGCCAATAAGATTAACGCGGGATTTGTGCCCGTACGCAAAAAAGGCAAGCTGCCTTTTAAAACAATTTCGGCTACCTACGAACTTGAATACGGCACAGATACTTTAGAGATCCATAAAGACGCAATTAGATCAGGCGAAAAAATTCTCATTATCGATGACCTTTTAGCTACGGGCGGCACAGTTAAAGCGGTAATTGACTTAATTAGAGAGCTAAAAGGCAATATCGCAGGGATTGGCTTTGTTATTGAGTTAGTGGATTTACACGGCAGAGATAAATTTAAAGAGTTCCCGATATATTCTTTAGTTAAGTTCGAAGGAGAGTAATTCCGACAGCGTAACTTTCAACAGTAGGGGAGGTTTAAACCTCCCCTACTGAAGCCTGGGTCAGGAAGAGAATTTTTAAAAAGTAGAGTATCTGCCCCTGTAGCTCATAAGGATAGAGCAATAGTTTCCTAAACTATGTGCGGCAGGTTCGATTCCTGCCAGGGGCGTTTAATTATAACTATGTACAACTTACACGCGCATACATTCTTAAGTGACGGCGATCTGCTTCCATCAGAAGTGGCAATGCGTTACCTTGATAAAGGCTATAAAGCAATCGCCATCACTGACCACGCTGATTACAGCAATATTAAACAAATTGCAAAAGCCATTGTGGAGTTTTGCAAACGCTGGCCAAAAGATTCCGCAATTAAAGTTTTACCCGGAGTAGAATTAACACATCTGCCGCCGGAACAGTTCAAACCTCTGGCTGCCCTGGCCAGAAAAGAAGGACTCAAGATTATCATTGCTCACGGCGAAACTTGCGTTGAGCCGGTGGCAAAAGATACTAATCGGCTAGCTTTAATGGCAGATATTGATATCCTGGCTCACCCTGGATTAATTTCTGATGAAGATACAAAACTAGCCAAAGCGCGAGGTATATTCTTAGAAATTACCAGCCGACGCGGCCACAGCCAAACTAATGCACACGTAATAAAAATGGCTAGGCAATTTGGCGCAAAATTAATTTTAAATAATGACAGCCACACCCCAGAAGATATAATTAGCCCCGCTGAATTAATAAAAGTAGGGCTAGATTGCGGATTAACGCAGATTGAGATTGATAAAATTTATCAGGATACAAAAGTTCTCTTGACTAAGTAATACCCCGCGCTTATAAAGAATTGCGCGGGTATGCCCTTATGGGCAAGGAGGGAAGATGAAATTTTCTAAGAAATTGTTTTTTCTGTCTAGTACATGCTTTCTACTAATTACTGCGCTTATGGGTTGCACAACCATAACAGAAAACAAAGCACCTGCCAGTAGCCCTGACAGCCTCTCTCCGCAGGCACTGGTAAAATTCTCTGACATACCCGTTCCTGTGGGTTTAAAAAGTTTACCCGAACAATCCTACTCTTTTGAAAGCTCAGGGGTACGCGTGGGAGTCTTAAAATATCAGGGCAAAAATATCCCGGATCAGATAGTCAATTTCTATAAAGAACAGATGCCGATGTACAATTGGAATTTAGTAAATATTGTCGAATACGGCCAAAGGCTGCTGAACTTTGAGCGTGAAAATGAAACCTGCATAATTACTTTACAATCCATAGGTTGGGGTAACACCTTGCTAGTGATATCTTTAGGCCCTAAATCACAGAGCGCGTCTAAAAGGGCAAAATCACCGGTTAAATAAAGGTAAAACTAGGGGACGGTTCTATTTTGCATTAAAATAGAACCGTCCCCATTATTTTAAAAAAACTCTTGACAAATGAGGAGTTATAAGTAAAATATAAATAAGTATTTTGAAGGTGAAATTATCCTAGGCAATAAATTTTTAGCCTAGTTAACCATATATCCACAACAGTTAATAAAAAAAGGAGGAGTAAAAAAATGGGTAAACGCTTAATTTTAGTATTAGCGCTTGCTTTGCTAGTCGGGCTCACTTTTAGCGCCGCCTACGCAGAAGTGCAGAATGTAAAGGTAAGTGGAGACTTTATTGTAAGTGGAGTAGCCAGAAACCACTTCAACTTAGAAAACAACACCGCGGGAGATAAAAGTGTTTTGAAACAAACTTTCTTAATGTCTCAGATCAGAGTACGCATTGACGCAGATCTTACTGATAATGTACAAGCCACTGTAAGATTAATTAATGAAAGAATCTGGAACGGACAGAATGATCATGGTGTAGCAGGACATGCTGATGACAATGACAACACCAGCATTGATCTTGATCTCGCTTATGTTACCTTAAAAGAATTTTTATATTCACCTTTAACCTTAACCGTAGGCCGCCAAGAAATTAAATTTGGCAATGGTTTAGTTATTGGCAATGCAAAAGTAATCGGTACTTCATCAAGCATTCCTACTGATTTAACCGAAAGAAAAGCTTTTGACGCTATTCGCGCAACTTTGGATTATGACCCATTAGTTGTGGATTTAGTTTATGCTCAAGTAAAACAAACCAATTCAGTCGATAGAAATACTGTTAGCTTAACCGGTATCAATGCTACATATGCTATTAACAAAAAAACTGATGTTTCCGCATATTACTGGTTAAAAAGAAATAACAACACAGGTATCGCTACCAGCAGAACTGATCAGCTCTCAACAATCGGTGCCTTAGTTTCCACTAATCCGATTGAAAATTTAACAGCATCTTTTGAAGCTGCATATCAGTTTGGTAAAAATACAGAGACATTAGGACAGAAAAAACATAACGCATTAGCTTTACAGGCAATGGTGGATTACACCTTTGCTAAAGTAAAGATGGCTCCTAAGATTGGCGCTTCTTATACTTATCTTTCTGGAACAAAAACTGGTGAAACTAGAAATAGCGGTTGGGATTCCATGTTTTATGATCAGAAACTTAACAATATAGTCTATGCGCTCTTGCCTTTTTCAAACATGAATGCTTTCAATCTAAAAGGCAGCATGAAACCAGTGGAAGATGTTACAGTGGCTCTTGTTTATGGCTACTATAATGCAGCTCAGAGGGATGGCGTTGGATATGCTTTTGCTAGTACCTATGACAGGGGAACAAACTACAATATCAATGGAAATTACACTGGTAAGGCACACCTTGGTCAGGCTTTAGATGCAACGGTAACATATGATTATACTGAAGATGTACAATTTGGCTTAACTGGTGGATATTTTCTACCGGGTAATGGAATTACTGTAGATTCAGCCAATGCTCAGCAACTGATCGGTTCCATGAAGGTAATATTCTAATACAACTTATGTAGAAACACTCGCCCTCAGGGGAGTAATCCCCTGAGGGTTTTATTTTACCGTCATCCTGACCCCGCCTTGGCGGGGGAAGGATCTCGTTTTTAGATTCTTCGTTTCGCCCTTCAGGCTCCACTCAGAATGACGCATTATAATTACTTTTATTCATGCTAAATCTGGCCTTTATTTATCACATGCACCAGCCGTATTACAAGAACCTCATCACAGGGGAGAGCGGACTTCCCTGGGTCAGGCTGCACGGAATCAAAGATTACCTGGATATGGTGCAGGTCCTGGATAAATTTCCCAAAATAAAACAAACCTTTAATGTGGTACCATCATTATTTGAGCAAATCGAAGATTATAATTTTGGCACTGTAAAAGACAAATACAGCGAACTTACCAAAAAACCTGCAACCGAGCTAGCTCAACAAGATAAAGAATTTATTCTGCAAAACTTTTTCGCAATAAATAAAAACAATATCATTGCAACTTTTCCGCGTTATTACGAGCTTTACTTTAAAAGACAGCATAATAATGAGTTTTCTACACAAGATTACCTGGATTTACAGGTTTGGTTTAACTTAGCCTGGATAGACCCGTCATTTCGCCAAAACATTCCTGAACTAAAACAACTAGTGCTCAAAGAAAGGTTTTTTAGCGAAATCGA
>JAKLQX010000002.1 GCA_022013085.1 Candidatus Omnitrophota bacterium
ACCAAAGAATATCCATTAGAATGCAAACCGCTGGATTCAATCCCGATAACCACATCATGCGGCGCGATTTTCTTTCCATCAATAATTTCATCTTTCTCCACCACGCCCACACAAAAACCAGCAATATCATATTCACCTACTTTATACATTCCCGGCATCTGGGCAGTTTCACCGCCGATTAAAGAACACCCGGCAAGACGGCAACCCTCATTTATCCCCTTAACTACATCCAGTAAAATCTCTTCCTTAGCTTTGCTAAAAGCAATATAATCTAAAAAGAATAACGGCTCAGCGCCAGTGCAAAGAATATCGTTTACATTCATCGCTACCGCGTCAATACCCACAGTATCGTGCTTATTTACTATAGCAGCAATCTTTAACTTTGTTCCTACCCCATCGCTTGAAGAAACCAGAACTGGATTTCTATACTTATTTTTATCCAATTTAAAAAAACTTCCAAAACCTCCGATATCCGTTAAAACCTCACTCCGGAAGGAACTGCGCACCAAAGGCTTAATTTTAGATTTAAAGATACTCGCACTTTTTATATCTACCCCGGATTTCTTATAAGTAATTTTCTTCATATTAATCCTTTTCTTTTTTAGATATACACATAACTCTATTTTACCGCTTTTGCCGGTGATTTCCCAGTCCAGCAATACAAACAAAGCTTATTCTTAGCTAGCCCGATAGCTTTGATCATATCTTCTAGCTTCTGGAATTTTAAAGTAGTTGCGCCGATGTCCTTAGAGATCCAGGCAACCATCTTTTTATATTCCTTAGAATTTTCATCCAGATATTTGCATAAACTCTTTGGCTCTTTACCCTCAATAGCCTTAATTGCCCGGCGCGCAGCTAATTCATTAACGCTACGCGTAGAATAATTAAATTTGCAGGGAAACATTAGCGGCGGACAGGAAATGCGCAAATGAATTTCCTTGGCTCCGTGTTTTTTTAATTTTTGGATGGTATAATTTTTAAGCTGCGTACCGCGCACAATGGAATCATCACAAAACACAATCTTCTTGCCTTTAATAATTTCAGGAATAGGAATAAGTTTCATCCTGGCAACTAAATCCCTGCGTTCCTGTGATACAGGAGTATAACTACGGTCATAACCCGGAGTATATTTTACCAGAGGCCGGCGCAAAGGTATCCCTGACTCCATACTATAACCAATAGCATGAGCAGTACCGGAATCTGGTATTCCTGCCACCATATCCGCCTGGACATCGTCGTCTTTGGCCAGTTGCGCCCCACATCTTTCGCGCGAAGCCTCCACATTAATCCCCTCATAACTAGAAGCCGGAAAACCTGTATAAACCCAGAGAAATGAACAAATTTTATTAGTCTTAGCACCAAAACGTTTTATTTTCAATCCTGTCCGAGTGATTAAAACTACTTCCCCCGGCTCAAGGTGCTTTATTAGCTTATATCCTAAATTAAGAAATGCAGATGACTCTGTAGAAACCGCCCAGCTATTGCCTTTTTTACCGATAACCAAAGGAGTCAGGCCTAGCCTATCGCGACAGGCATAGATCCCCTCTTTGTTTAAAAGAAGCAACGAGCAAGACCCTTCAATTTTGGCAAAAAATCTTTCCACGCCATCAACTATATTTTTCCCGGATATAATCATTTTGGCGCAAAGCTCAGTAAAGTTAATTTTTCCTTCAGCTACTTCCACAAAGGATCCGCCTTTTTTAAATAACCCCTTGGCCAGTTTGTCCGCGTTATCAATATAACCATTAGTCACAATAGCAAAAGGGCCAAGTTTAGAATTCATTACAATCGGCTGTTCATCTCTGGCGCTTATTACGCCAATTCCTTTATTCCCCGGCATTTCAAGGTAATCCTCGTAAAATTTGGCTTTAAACTGACTGCCCTTAATATCATGTATCTTGCGCATAAGCTCCTTGCCATAAACCGCTAAACCTGCAAACTGCGTACCTAAATGCGAATGATAATCCGTTCCGTAATATAAATCCTCACTACAGCTTTTTTTTGATACGACTCCAAAAATACCGCTCATTTGATTTTTCCTCCGTAATTAACCCCGGTAAAATTTCTTAATCGCGTTGGCTACCTCTTTAGGTTTATCTACAACTGTAAAAATATCTAAATCTTTTTTACTGATATTGCCATGCTTAAAAACGGCCTGCTTAAGCCAACCCAACAGCCCCTTCCAATATTCACTTCCAACCAAAATCACGGGAAATTTAGAAATCCTTTCAGTCTGGATAAGAGTAACTGCCTCAAGAAGTTCATCAAGGGTACCATAGCCTCCGGGCATAATCACAAAGGCCTTGGCATATTTTACAAACATCACCTTCCTGACGAAAAAATAGCGAAAATCTAAAAGCATGTCTACATATTGATTTGGCTTTTGGGCGTAAGGTATCTGGATATTTAAACCTATTGATTGGCCTTTGGCGCGCTTGGCGCCTCTATTTGCCGCCTCCATTAAACCCGGACCGCTTCCGGTAATCACAGAATATCCTGCTTTAGCTATATGATAGGCAACTTCTTCGGCTAATTTATAATACTTTGTCCCAGGCTTAGTTCTGGCTGAACCAAATATGGAAACTGCTTTTCCGACCTTAGAAAGCACTTCAAAGCCTTCCACAAACTCAGACATGATCCGAAAAACGCGCCAGGGGTCTTCAGTAACAAACTCCGTATCCAGATTAATATTATTCTTCATCGCCTTAAATCTCCTTTCGCAAGAAAAGAGATGGCTTTCTTTAAAAGACAAGCCATCTCTTTTCCTCTTTCAAGCTTTCTTATTAAAGGTAGCTTTCAATTGCCCTGCTCCAGGCCTTGTAAAAATCATTAACCGTTTTATTGATTAACCGGTTAATAACCAGCCTATTGCCTCCGACCTTGCCGATTACGGCAAGCGGAGTTTTATTCTTCTTAGCGATTTGCAATATCTTTTTTACGTCTTTAGCTTTAGCGCTCAAGATAATCCTGGACTGAGACTCGCCGAATAAAAGCGCATCCTTCCTTATTTTCCCCGAATCCAGGTTAATTACTGCGCCTATTTTTTTAGCAGGATTGCTCATGCAGGCTTCGGCTAAGGCTACGGCTAAACCGCCTTCGGAACAATCGTGCGCAGATTTAACTAAACCTTTTTCTATAGCCTCCAGTGCCGTCTTCTGTACGCTCTTTTCCAACTTTAAATCTAAAGAAGGACAAGCACCCCTCTTTAAACCATGGACGGTTTTTAAATATTCGCTGCCGCCTAATTCTTCTTTATTTTTACCGAGCAGCAGAATTACATCCCCGCTATTTTTAAAATACAGAGTTACGGCTTTGGATTTATCTTTCAACAATCCCACCATGCCTACAATCGGAGTAGGATCAACTGAACCCTTAGGGTTCTCGTTGTTAAAACTGACGTTGCCACTGACTACCGGCGTATTCAAGCTCCGGCAGGCCTTGCTAATACCTAAAACCACCTGCTTAAACTGCCAGAAAACTTCCGGATTCTTAGGATTACCGAAGTTTAACCCGTCGGTAATCGCTAAGGGCTTGGCGCCTGAACAGACGATATTCCTGGCTGCTTCAGCTACGCAAATCTGCCCGCCTACAAAAGGATCGAGATAGCAATAGGTAGAGTTACAATCCGTGGTAGCGGCAATCGCTTTTTTGGTTCCGGGGACAAGCGCTATTCCGGCATCAGAGCCGCCGGGTGCGACCACTACAGCCTTGGCAACTTTGGCATCGCCATGTTTAAATACCCATCCTTTACTGGCAATGGTTGGATTGCTTAAAAGCTTAATAAGCGTGCGATTACAATCCCCGGGCTCTTTTATACTGGCTAAATTTAGCTTATTAACCTTAGCTAAATATTTCGGCCTGGAAGCTTTACGCTGATATACCGGCGTTTCAACCAAGGAAGCGGCAGGCACTTCTGCGACTACCTCTCCGTTTTCCTTAACCCGCACCATACCGTCGCCGGTAACGTGGCCGATTACATCCACAGGAACCTTCCATTTAGAAAGGATGTTTTCTACTTGTTTTAATCTTTCCTTAGTAACAATCACTAACATCCTCTCCTGTGATTCAGAAAGCATAATTTCATACGCATTCATGCCTTCTTCTTTGCGGGGAACTAAGGCAATATCAATTTCTATACCTGTATTCGCCTTATAGGAAGTCTCACAGGTGGAACATATTAACCCGGCAGCGCCCATATCCTGCATACCGACAACCAAACCCTTATGTATTAATTCCAGGCAAGCCTTTCTAAGAATCAATCCCATTTTGGGATCGCCTATAGCCACAGCTGAGCTGTTTTTATTCGCTTCTGCGCTTAATCCTGCGGAGGCAAAAGCAGCTCCCGCTACGCCGTCCCTTCCAGTTGCTCCGCCGATAATCAAGACTAAGTTGCCCACTCCACTAGCCCGGGCTTTAACTAATTCCTTATTCTTCACTACACCTACGGTCATGGCATTAACCAGGGGATTGCCTTCAAAAGATTCGTCAAAATAAATTTCACCGCCTAAAACAGGCATCTCTACTATATTAGCGTAATCAGTAAAACCGCGGATAATATTCTTGAATAAAAATTTGACCCGGCTGTTTTCCAACCTGCCAAGGCGCAAAGAATCCAAAAGGCCTATTGGCTTAGCACCCATGGTAAAGATATCCCTGATGCAGCCGCCGCCGCCGGTAGCTGAAGCAGCATATGGCTCGACTGCCGAAGGATGATTATGTGATTCAACCTTAAACACTACGCCCATACCGTCGCCGATATCTACAACTCCGGCATTTTCGCCGGGCCCCTCGATTACCTGTTTGCCTTTGGTAGGAAAAAGTTTCAGTACGGGTTTTGAATTCTTATAAGAACAATGTTCGCTCCACATCGCTGAAAAAAGGCCTAATTCCGTATAGTTGAGTTCGCGGCCGAGGCGTTTTTTAATCATATTATACTCTTCCATGGTCAGGCCTTCTTTTTCGATTATCTCTTTTGTTACGATGATATCGTTACCAGACATTTAAAACTCCTTTCAAAAAATAAAGCAACTTTTATTTTTATTAACCTTAATTAAACGGATTTCTACATCCTTGTAGGGAACTTTACGTTTTCTGCGCCATTGCAGATATTCTCGGAGCGCCTGCGCGCCGCTTAATATTCACTTAGATCTTTGGAGGGGGTGATTTTACCCGATCTATAAAAGCTAACTCCTTTTTTCGCCTATTGATAAATTGCTGTGTCAAGATCCCGCTTATTGCTATTTCGAGAAAACGCGGGAAAAAATCTTATTTACATTGCGTAGATAAAAATCCAGATCAAATAACTTATCCAATTCTTTCGCGCTTAAGTATTTAGCTGCCTGCTTATCAGATAAAAGATTAGCTTTAAAGTTACTAGTGCCTTGCCAAGTTTGCATCGCTGCCTTTTGAACTAAATCATACGCCTTGGTGCGGGCTAAGCCTTTATTCATTAAAGTAATTAATACCCGCTGCGAAAAAATTAATCCGCGCGTCTTGGCCAAATTAGATAGCATATTATCCGGATACACCTTCAAACCGCTGATTACTTCAATAAATTTATTCAACATATAGTCCAAAGCTAAAGTGGAATCCGGAAAAATTATTCGCTCCACCGAAGAATGGCTGATATCACGTTCATGCCAGAGCGCCACATTCTCCAGAGCTACCTGCGCATTTGCACGCAAGAGACGCGCTAAACCGCAGATACGCTCACAGATTACCGGATTGCGTTTATGCGGCATCGCACTTGAACCCTTTTGGCCCTTAGCAAAAGGTTCTTCTGCCTCTAAAACTTCTGTTTTCTGTAAATGCCTGATCTCAGTAGCAAATTTTTCTAAAGATGCGCCAATTACTGCCAAAGTTACCATATATTGTGCATATACATCCCGTTGTATTACTTGCGTGGCGATATGCACCGGCTTAAGCCCCAGCTTTTTGCATACATAGCTCTCTACAAAAGGGTCAATATTAGAATATGTCCCCACAGCTCCGGAAAGTTTTCCTACGGAAACTGCATTTTTAGCTTGTTTTAGCCGAGCCAGATTACGCAGAGTTTCATCATACATCAACGCAATCTTTAAGCCAAATGTAGTAGGCTCAGCGTGCACCCCATGCGTGCGCCCGATACAAACCATATCTTTATAATCTATAGCCTTTTTGGCTAAAACCTTTAACAGCTCCTCTAAATCCTTAATCAATATATCAGAAGCAGCGTTTAATTGTACCCCTAGCGTAGTATCCAGGATATCAGAAGAAGTAAGCCCCATATGCAAATACTGAGCATCTTTTCCTATATATTGGGCTACGTTAGAAACAAAAGCCACAACATCATGTTGTGTCTTAGCTTCTATTTTAGCTATTTGGCAAAGGTTAAACTTGGCTTTTTCTTTAATACGCTTTACTGCTTGTAGCGGGACAATTTTTTTCTGAGAGTAGGCCTCTAAAACGAGTATCTCGATAAGCAGCATAGTTTTAAACTTAAACTCTTCCTGCCAGATACTCTTCATTTGCGGTAGGCTATAACGTTCAATCATGCGAGGCCCTCTTATCTTTCTAAGGAATTAATTATACCAGAAAGTATGATTTTAAGCAAATAAAAATGATTGCGCGGGTCCTGCCTGCTTAAGCCACCTCTGCGTGCTCACTTTTCGTTGCGCGCGGCAAGAGCTTCGTCTCGGCAGTCACCCGCTAATAATAGAAATCTAATGTTGCAATCCGAATATTTTAGAATATAATTAATGAATATAACGGAGGAAAAGAAATGTTAAGAATATTACGCAACAAGAAAACCGCTAAAAAAATCTGGATCGGCCTGGCCATAATCATCATCCCCGCCTTCGCCCTTTGGGGATTTGGCAGTTCAGGTAGTAGCCGCGAAGAAAATATGCCTGCCGGCAAAATCTTCGGCAAAAACGTCTCCACCCTGGAATTTAAAAAAGCCCTGGCTGCCGCAAAAACCGCGGCTATCTTGCAGTTCGGAGATAAATTCTCTGAGGTTGAAAAATATCTAAACTTAGAGACGCAGGCCTGGGAAAGATTGATACTTCTAGAGGAAGCAAAAAGGCGTAAATTAAGCATAAACGACCGAGAGGTCGTTGACACCATTCAAAAAGCGTCTTATTTCCAAAACAAAGGTGCCTTTGATAATAAAACATATATGGAAATCCTGCGTTATGTCTTTCGTTTGCAACCGCGCACTTTCGAAGAACAGATGCGCCAAAACCTGATTCTGGCTAAACTTTACAACCAGATTACCGAAGGCATAAAAATAGAGGATAGCCAAATCCGCCAGGAATGGCTAAAAACAAATGAGGAGTTAAGCATTTATTACATTGCCAGTTTATTTGCTGAATTTGCCAAAAAGATTAAACCGGACAATAAAAAAATCTCCGCCTATTATAATAAAGAAAACATCATTAAAGAACCTCCAATCGTAAATAAAGAAAAGAAACCCGCTCGTGTTCCAGAATCAGCAGAAGTAAAAAACAGGATTAAAGAAACCATCATTAAGGAAGAATCAGCCAAAACCGCCCAGGATAAAATAAATGAGTGTGCTGAAAAATTAAAAAGCAAACCGTTTGATCAGGTAGTCAAAACCAGCAAGCCTGGTTTAAAGACCGGCCAAACTAAATTTTTTAAATCTAGCGATAAAATTGACAACCTCGGTCCAGCGCAGATCTTCTGGGAAACGGCAAAGAAATTAAAAGAAAACCAGGTAAGCGATATATTTTCTGACGCTGCAGGCTACTACATTATTAAGCTTAAAGCAACCAAGCCTGTTGATGAAGACAAATTCACTAAAGAAAAGAATGAACTTGGTGAAAATTTATTAAACCAGGAGAAAAACAAGGTTTTTGCTAAGTTTACCGAAGAGATCAAGAAAAAAGCGCAATAATAGATTGTAAAACATGGGGACGGTTCTATTTAATTAAATAGAACCGTCCCCTTTATTTTTTTCCCCAATTATTTTATTAAGCGCTTATTTTTATTGAGTTAACCGGGCAAGAATCCGCTACTTCCTGCAGATTACAAGATGCACAAACCTGCGCCTTTACATGAGCAATACCATCACCTTGTACTTGAAAAACATCCGGACATGACTGCTCGCATAAACCACAACCTACACATGTAGAAACATCAACTGTAATTTTTCCCATTTTACTCTCCTTGCTCACAAGGGCACACCCGCACAATTTTCGCCACCAGGCGAACACTGGCCCAATTCCTATCGGGGCCAGATACCTTGCTTAACGCGGGGTGTTCTTATCTTTCCAACAAATTCTCAAACATCTCTTCGTGGCTTACTTCTTCACTCAATATATGCGTAACTAACTGATAAGTAACATTATCTTTGCCAAATGTCTTCTTAGCAATTTTGTTGTAAACCTCAATTGCCCCTGCTTCTGCCTCGGCAACAATACGTATAATCCGGTTAAGATCAGCGGTATTTTTCGGTGGCATAAGAAAAGCGGCATTAGCGCCCTTTTCTAAATCAGAAGGGTTAGCTACCGGGATATCACCCAATTTTGTAATTAAATCCGCTAATTCACCTGCATGTTCTAATTCATCTTTAGCTAATTTCTCAAGCATTTCCTGCATATCTTCATAAGCACGGCCAGAAACTGTCTTAGCCATATACCAGTAAAGATAAAATGCCAACCATTCGTCGCAATACGCCTTATTTAAATCTTTAACTAGATCCTTTAAGCTTAAATCTACGATTGCCCTTGCCTGCTTTCCCATTTCTAACCTCCCTGCGCAGCAGCGCGTACCGGCTCATCCGATAAAGCCGGGTATTTCTTAAGCTTCTACCTTAAGATTATACTTCTTTATGTTATTATCTGCAATCTCCTGTACCTTTTTAATCTCTTCAGGATTATTAAGCAGATGTTTAAATCTACCCTGGCTCTTTAAATATTCCTCTACTGGCTTAGGAACAATCTGTTTACGGTTAGCTAAAACACCGAATTCATACTCAAATAAAGGATAAAGCCCGGTCTCCACTGCTAATTTTGCTACCGGTAACATCTGATTAGTCTCATGTCTCCAGCCTAATGGACAAGGAACATGTATTTGGATATATTTAGGGCCTTTAATAGAAATGGCTTTTTTTACTTTGCGCTGTAAATCCTGCGGGAAACCCGCTGAAGCTGTAGCAACATAAGGAATGCCATGTGCTAGACAAATCTCCGGCATGGGTTTTTTAGGACAGATATTTC
This sequence comes from Candidatus Omnitrophota bacterium, assembly GCA_022013085.1. GTDB lineage: Bacteria > Omnitrophota > Gorgyraeia > Gygaellales > Profunditerraquicolaceae > UBA6249. The sequence continues at coordinate 9,219 of JAKLQX010000002.1, forward strand.
CTGAAGAGTTCACCCCCAGAGGGCTAGTAGTAGTATTCGTATCAAATGGAGTAAGCCCGCTTCTCTGCACTCCGGTATTCATATAAGCTTCGTTATCATAGCAAACATACAAAATATCATGGCCTCGCTCAAGCATACCGCTCAAAGCTTGTAAGCCAATATCAGCAGTTGAGCCATCTCCGCCTTGAGCAATAACATTAGTTACATCTTTTTTACCTAAATATATAAGTGCTGCTTCAATGCCTGATGCCACCGCAGCAGAATTCTCAAATAAAGAGTGAATCCAGGGCACTCCCCAGGCAGTTTCAGGATATTTTGTAGAAAAAACCTCCAAACAACCAGTATTATTAGCAATAATAGTATTTGCCCCGGCTGCCTCAATAACTAAACGCGCAGCAATGGCTTGTCCGCATCCGGCACATGCTGTATGTCCAGATTTAAATAAAGGGCTATTCTCCATATTCTTCCTTAAGCAATTCCGGTTTTAAATCCACAAAATCTGAGTTGACTTCTTTAGCACCCAATCTTCTAAATACTTCATGAATAGTTTCTAATGTGATATCTCTTCCGCCTAAACCACCAACAAAACTACTGATTATCTTTGGCCCTTTTTTCTTGCCAAAAAACGCTGCTTTCATCTCAACAGCAACCGGGGCATAGGCACCTAAAGAAACTGCCTTATCTAAAACTGCTACCTTGGTAACATCTTTTAAAGCTTCATAAACCCGAGCATAGGGAAATGGCCGATAAGTGATAATGCGTAAGAGCCCAACTTTTTTGCCTTTTGCGCGCTGCTCATCAATTACTTCCTTAATCGTCCCACAAACTGAACCCATAGCTACAATTACCTTTTCAGCGTCTTTAACTTGATACTCTTCAACCAGCAAATCTTTATAATCTCGGCCGAAAACTGACAAAAACTCCTTACTTATCTCAGATAAGTAAACCAATGATTCTTTCATGGTTTCCTGGATGGCAAAACGCGTCTCCATATAATAGTCTGGATCAGCTAAAAGCCCCATGGAAATCGGTTCATTAGTATCTAATTTATATAAAGCCTGATAACTAGGCAAAAATTTATTTACTTTATCCTGCTCTGGGATATCCACTGTTTCCATGCCGTGAGTCAAAATAAACCCATCCATACAAACCATTACCGGCAACATCACCCGTTTGTCTTCAGCTAAACGGTAAGCGACAAGATGAAAATCTGCTGCCTCTTGGTTATCTTCGGCATAAATCTGAAACCATCCTGAATCACGCAATGATATAGAATCCTGCTGATCATTCCAAATATTTATCGGAGCACTTATTGCGCGATTTGCGCAAGTCATTACAACCGGTAGGCGCATTCCAGCAATATTAAAAACTACTTCCTGCATATAAAACAAACCTTGTGAGCTAGTCGCAGTATAAACGCGTACCCCGGTTGCCGATGCGCCCAAAACTACCGAAGCAGCTGAGTGTTCGCTTTCTACATTGACAAATTGCGAAGTTAATTCGCCATTTGCCACCATCTGCGCCAGGCCTTCAACAATATGCGTCTGAGGTGTTATAGGATAGGCAGAGATCACTCCTGGTTTACAGGATTTGATTATTTCTGCTACCGCGCGTGATCCCTCTAGGAATTCCTTCACCCCGCACCTTCTTCCTTATTTAATTTATCAAACCGTATAGCCTTAATAGTTGAATATTTAGAAGGTGCGGGGTTCATTTATCCTCACCTTTAGATTCTTCAGGCACCATCGCAATATCTTTTTTAGGGCAGATATCCGCGCATACCCCGCAACCTTTACAAAAATTATAATCCGCCCAAAAAGCATTCTTTTCTTTGCCATGTACACAGCCTTCCGGACAAATCATCAAACACATCCTGCAGGCAATGCAATCTTTATGCAGATAATGCGGACGATACTGCACTCTCCAGCTACCAGTCTTATCCCCTTTACTCTTTGATGGTTTTACAGTTAGCGGACCAAACATTTTATCCCCTGCCTGCCGGCAGGCAGGCTTTTAGCTTGTTCTTAACAATCTCAAAACCTTCTTTAACTGCTTGAATATTGCCTTCTTGGGCTTTGCCTTGAAACCTTTTCTTAATCACTTCAATAAGGTTATCCAGCTTGAGCTCTCCGGTAGCAGCAGCAAAAGCGCCAATTAAAGCAGTATTACCTAAAGGCCGGCCTATAGTTCTCATAGCAATCTCATTGGCCGCAACCACAAAAACCTTCTGCTTTGACTTTAATTTAGGTAACTCCATATCTTCTTTGCCGTTAATAATAGCGATGCCATCCTCTTTTAAACCGGAAAAACAGTTATATCCGCGCATAAGCGTAGAATCAACGATAATTACATAATTAGGTTCATAAATCTGGCTACGTAAACGCACTGGATCACTATCCACGCGCACAAAAGCATTCATAGGCGCACCCATTCTAGCTGCCCCAAAGTTAGGAAAGGCATAAGGGTACTTGCCCTCATTAAAATAGCTAAACCCTATTAATGTTGCAGTAGTAATTGCGCCCTGACCTGCGCGAGCATGAATCCTAATCTCTTTCATATTTTTCCTTAAAAAATGAAACACAAAGTTTTTTAATTATATAGCCTAAGCCTAACTTTGTCAAATAGTTTGTTTTTAGAGGTTTTTACGGATAAATGCTGAGGTTTGGTTGAGCAGGCTCAAAATCCCTTCTGCCTTATGCACATCCAAGGTACCCAACCCACATGCCGGACTAATCATGAGCCTTTCCAATAGAAGCTCACGGTTGATTCCCTTTTTAACCAGAAAATCTAAACCAGATTTTATCTTTTCTGTTAACATATCCGGGGTTTGACTACCGTTATAGCCCTGAGTTGGCACAATCCCCCAACAGATAACCCCTCCCTTTTTTAAAAAACTGTTCAGGTTATCCGCATAAAGCACAAATCTCTCCTGAAAATCAAAAGCATCAAAATTGATGATATCAATACCACTATCCGTAAGCATAGACCAATCCGTATTACCACAACAGTGTATGCCAGTAAGGCAACCTGAGGCTTTTACGGTATCGTTAAGTTCAGAGAAAAGATCGATTACCTCACTTCGGCCTACCGAGGTATAAGCAGAACCCACGCAAGCTAAGTACGGTTCATCAAAAAACATAATTATTTTTTTCCCAAATTTCTTGAATAAATCCAATTGCCAAAGTGCCTTCATAGCTAAACCCTTAGCCATCGCCTGCATTAACACTTTATCATGGAGGATAGAATTGCCATCTGAATCATTTATCCCTGCACAAAAAGTAAATGGACCGGTAACTTGGCATTTAATAAATTCTATACTAGATAAATCCATGTCGAGAATACGCTGGTAAAACAGATGCAAACCACGCGCAAAATCCGGGCTTATTTTAAAATAAGGCAAATCATGAGCAATAAATCTTTCATAAAATAATTCCAGTTCTTTTTCTTTGTCTTGGGGAGAAAATTTTACTCCGCTCGTGCTAACTTTAACCCCGGGTAAATTCTCAGCGAACTGTGCAATCATCCCCTCGCGCATATCGCATTTGGGCAACTGTGGCCAAAAAGGCGCAGCAGGCAGGAAGCGTAAAATCAAATCTATTGCTTTTTGTACGTTATCTAAAGGCAAACTGCCGACACCAGTTGCCAAGCCCTTAAGATTCATACCTTCTCTCTCCTCAATGTTCCGCTAGGCCGAATCTCGACAACCTCTTCCACTTTTATCTTTAAAATTACAAACTGCTCTGGGCTACCTACTTCGTAAGCCTTATGTGCCTGGCCTTTGACAACTCCATCCATAACCCTTTTAGTGGATAAATCAATCTGTTTATTCTGCAACTCTTTAAGTATGCCTTTGTATTCTGCCCCTGAGTCAATAATGTCAACTTTACCGTTAATCTGATAACCTATAAGAGTAAAGCTATCAATAAAAGAAAGTGAGACTTTAGGATTGATTTGCAAATTCTCAAACGTCCGGCCGATAATATAATCTACTAAATAGATATGATCCCTTTCTACCTTAAGCAAAAATTTAGGAGCTGCATTAGGCCTAGCCTCTAGATCGCAAGTTGCTACACTGATAAACTCCCTAGACTCAATAAGTTCTTTAACAATCTTATTAATCATGTTTTATTTTCTAATCCTTTGATCATGCTACTAGCTAAGACATTGGCAAAAACCTCTTTAAAATCATAAACTAAAGCGAAATCCGCTAAACGATCTTCTTGGGTCTTAGATAAAAGCTTCTTTTCAATCATGCTAAAGACAATATTACCAAAATCCTCCGTTTGATTTATCCCCCAATAGGTTAATACTCTATGCGCCAAAGCACCATACTGATTAATCGCGAAATCCCGCAAACCATGCGCAAGCTGGCTTCCAGAAACATGCGTCGTTTTCTTAAATTTCTTCTGCGTAAAAGTTAAGCCCTGCAACACAAACTCATAAGCATCGGGCTTATACCTCTCATCCTTACTACAGATCTCATCCACTAAATCCTGAAATTTATTCATTTATCAAAATCCTAATTTTTCACCCACAATAACTATCTTTACCCTATCGGGATTAATCTCACTCTCAATAATTAAAATCTGACAACACATCCTTTTATAATCCGGGGAAAGGCAAATTTCTTTACGACAAACTCCTTGGGCAAGACAAGCCGCCGGCCAATTCAAACGTTTGCAATTTAGAACAGTTGCGTATTCTCGGCTCCGTTTAAGTGCCTCTTCCAAGTTAAGGGTGATTTTATTCAAACCACAGATAACAATTACGTTTTTAGCATTAGCAATACCGCTGATGCGATGCCCGTACCCACTAAAAAAAACTAACTCGCCTTTTTCAGAAATTGCATTAACACTAGTTAAATAATAATCTGCCTGCGCTCCCAGATTGCGTTCTTCTAAACTTTTCTTAGCACTAATTCCAGGCTTATACTGGTTAAATACCTTATTTCCCCGCGCCTCTAAGCTGGCGACAATCCCCAACTCATCCAGGGTTTTCGAGCCTGAAATACCAATACAACTATTTTTAGGTATAAAGCTTTCCGCTAATTCTTTTGCCTGAGAAATAGTTTTAGCATAAAAGCCGCTAATGTTACGCCGCTTTAAATTGCTGATAAGATTACCAACAGGATTTTCCATAGATTACTTTAAAAGTAAATTCCTGTAATCTGCCGGTAAAGCATTTTCACGCGCAACCCGGTGACCGGATTTATTCAATAATATATACGTGGGCACACCAATAACATCATATTGATCCGCAAGTTTGCCTTCTTTATCCAAAAGAACATTAAAGTTAAGCACGTAATCCTTAAAAAACCTCTGAACCTTATAATCTGATTCACCAATGTTAACCGCAAAAAGGGTTATCCCCTCTTTTTTCATCTCTGAATAAAGCTGATTCAAGCCTTTTATCTCTTTTCGGCAATAAGAACACCAGGTAGTCCAGAAAAAAAGTATTGCCGGCTTGTTTTTTGCGCTAGAAAGATTCACTACTTGGCCCTTTAAATCATTTAATATAATATCCTCTGCAAAAGCATTATCAAACAATCCTAAAATCATAAAAATACATACCACAAATAAATTTATCTTCAGGCCTTTTTTAAATATACACACTAAAATCTCCTTATCGCTGTAAAAATAAAATACGTGCCGGCTAAAACAATAATTGCTGCACAGATTTTTTTTATTACAATCATCCATTTCCCCGCTTTAGGCAAACCGGTAAGGCTAGTTCCAAAAGTACCGATGAGAATAAAAATTACCCCCATGCCATAAGAAAAACTAAGCAACAAGCATCCACCGTAGAATATATTTTTCGTCGTCGATAAATACGCCAAAATTGCACCCAGGATTGGCGTAAGACACGGCGAAATCATCAAGCCGGAAACCAGGCCTAATAATAACGCTCCAAAAAAATTGGGTTTCCTGTAAACCGGAGGTTTTAAATTCTTTAATCTAAAATTAAAATGGAATAAACCAAACATAGAAAGTCCGAAGCTAAAGACAAAAACTCCGGAAATAAAATTAACTATCGGGCTGGAACTAAATTTCCCAAACATGCTACCGGTTAATACTGCCAGGATACCTAGAAAAGAATAGGTGATGGCCATGCCGGTAACATAAAATAAACTCAAAAATAAAGCCCGGCTTTTGGAATTTTGTGAATTGCCCACTATGTATCCAGCGCTAATCGGAATAAGCGGATACACGCAAGGAGTAAAGCTGGCTAGCAATCCTCCAAAAAAAGCAAAAATAAAATCAAGCAAGCTACCGGAGAGCTGCATCAATCCACCTTAAGTATGATTTATCTCCAGCAATTATAGGGATGGCGATAATTTCCGGAACTTCATAGCTATGCAAAGATTTAACTAACTTAATGATTTTAGGTAATTTTTCTTTTCTAGACTTAATCACCAGCAGAGATTCTTTGGACTGATCAATTTTACCCGCCCAAAAAAATACAGAATCAACTTTATCAATAATATTAACGCAAGCAGCTAGCTTTTGCTTAATCAAACTAACGCCAATTTTTTGCGCCTCTTTTTTGCTACTTGCCGTTACAAATATAACTATATACATAAAATAGTTTCCCCTTTAAGAGAATAATCATACCATGAATAAGTACGGCGTTCAATTATACTTTCATGCCACTTTAATTGATCTAATCCTGCCAAACTGTGAACAAAGATCAAAAACTAAAGTGGGGTCCTCAGTAATCATAGTTACCTTATAATCGCAGCTTTCTCCATGCTTTTGGCAATCACCAACTACCAAATCACTGCCGAACTCCGCCAGCGCGTTCTTGATAATTTTTGAGGAGCTACCTTTGGCATGCAAAATAAACTCCAAGGCGTATTTTGTAATCATTTAAGCATTACCACAGAAATTAATCTTCCCGCGGTTTGGGCCTCCTTGCGAAATGAAAAGAAATCATCATTATTACAGAATGTGCAAAATGCAGGATCAAAAATATTTTCTTTTTTTACTCCACAGTCAACCAGCTGCCGCTGATTAATCAAAGCAATATCCATAAAAACACGCCCATTCTTCTTAAGCAAACCGAAAGCAAAATTGCTTTTAAAATCCTTTTCGACTTCAAAACAACAAGAGCGAATTGACGGACCAAAACCAATTAATAACTCCTCTGGTTTACTGTTGAATCTATTCTGCATAGCCTTAATTGCTTCTGCTGAGATATTCTTCTCAGTACTGCGCCAACCAGCATGTAAAATAGCAATTGCCGGTATTAAAGAATCATAAATAAAAATCGATAGGCAGTCAGCAGTTAATACGGCAACAGGCACATTCTTCTTATCAGTAATAAAACCATCCGTATCCATGACAGAACTATCATATTCTAAAGCGCCACTGCCTTGGTTAGCTTGCGTTACATATTCAATCTTCTTGCCATGCACCTGTTTAGCACAAACTAAATTTTTGTAATCAATGCCTATGCTGGAAAGGAATTTCTTGCGGCTTGCCAAAGCATTACGCGTATCTCCAAAACACAAAGACATATTCCCATCAAGGCGGCTGCTAAATGCCGCAACTATTTTTTCTAATCCAAATTTTTCTTGCGGATTAAATATCTGCATCTATCGAGATCAGCTTATTGCGTGACTTATCGCCGCTTTTAATCGCTATCTTATACTTCTTTATCTTAAAATATTCGCTTAACAAATCGATAAGTTGATTGTTGGCAAGGCCATCTTGGGCTGGAGAAGTATAGCCTATTTGGATTCAAGCTGCTTGGTGTCGTGGATATCCATCAGGCGATCATTAACCCTATCTAAGCGCTTCTGCGCATCAGTATACTTACTGTTAGCGTTAAGCAAATGTGACCCAAGTATTTCGAAATCTTCCTTAAATTTATTCGTTTCGATAGAAAGAGCGCCTAAGCTTTTTAAAATCGCTTTAGCGTTCTCTTCCACCTTAAGCCCACGCAAGCCCAAACAAATTACCTGTAAATAAGCATAAAAGGTATTCGGTGAAACAGGAATAACCTTCTTTTGCATACTATAAGAAAAAATGTCCTCTTTTATAATTACTTCATAATAAACATTTTCCGCCGGGATATACATAAGTGCAAAATCATAAGTATTTTCCGCGGGCAAAATATATTTTGCAGCAATCTCATTGATGCGATTTTTTACATCTTGAATGAATTTCTTGCGACTGGCCTCTTTGCTATGTTCATCAGGAGCGTCTAACATCTTTTGAAAGTTTTCTAAACTAAATTTAGCATCAACCGGAACCAACCGCTCACCCAAACAAATTACCGCATCCACCGTATCTGTACTTTTAAAACGGTATTGCGTATGATAATGCTCTTTAGGCAAAACCTGGGAAAGTAAGTTCTCTAATAAAGTTTCCCCCATTGCCCCGCGAAACTTCGGTGCACGCAGAAGTTCCTGAAGACTTGAGATATCTTTACTGATTGCAATAATCTGCTTATTTGTCTCCTCTAGCTTTCCCAACTGTTCTTTAACATTACCGAATGCAGAATTTGCATTACCTAAATTCTGGCCGATAATCTTATTTGCTTCCTGTAGGGATTGATTCATCTGATTCAAGCGGTCATTAACCTGAGAAGAGATCTTTAAGACCACAACTACAATAAATGCAGCGAAGATAAGAAAAAGTGAGGTAAGCAATATAAGCATAGGATTATTATAGCACTCTAAAGAATCTGGTTAAAGTAAATAATCTTTTTTTACTCTTTTTAGGGAACGAAATATGTTCTTTTTTATATCTGGACAAGTTTTTTCAAGATCTTGAATAATGCGGCCCATTCGATTACGGTTAGAAATAATAGAGTGTGGACAAACACAAGTACCATGCCCTAATTTTACCTCTTTAGCAAAACGTTTAATCAAGCGCTCTTCTACATAAGCCATCGGCCGAATCAGCGTAATCTTACCTTTAAATAACTCCTGCTTGGGCTTCATCGTTGAAATCTCTCCCCGAAAAAACAAATTTAACAGCATAGTTTCGGCAATATCATCCATATGATGCCCCAGGGCGATCTTGTTACAACCTAATTTTTTAGCGGCCAGGAATAATTCCTTCCTTCTATTCCAAGAGCACCAAAAACAGTTAATTTTACTCTTTGCTGTTTTTTTAAGAATATCTGTTTTAATTATTTTATACTCGACATTAAGCTTTTTAAAATATTTCTCTAATTTGGCAGAAATAGATTTAGGATAACCCATATCAATATGCACCGCAACAACATCATATTTAATCGGTACAAACTTCTGCCGATCAATTAATAACCGCAATAAAGTCAGGCTGTCTTTCCCGCCTGAAACAGCAACTGCGATTTTATCATTGGGCACGAGCATCTTATAATCCATAATCGCTCTGCCCATGCCCTTAGAGATATAATATTCTGTTCCCTGCAAATTCCCCATAAATTACCATCCTTATATTTAGCGGGTCCTGATGAATAAAATGACTCTGGTAGTTTTCGCAGCGAATGTCGATTTTAGCCAATGGAGCTTGCTAGTTGGGGACGTCCTCTTAGGGGACACCCTTGATCAAGGGTGTCCCCTTTTGGCACGTCCCTCTTTTCCGATGGCGAGGATGTTTGTTCCGCAGCCACCGGAATGCGAAAGATCATTGGCGTTAAAAAATCGACCTGAGTGAGAAAACTAGCAGAGATATTTAGAGCACATGGCGAAATCTAACGTACTTTGAAGCGAAAACCAAGAATTAAATTCTGCCAGAATCCACAATCATCTTGCGGATTTTCTTATTTATTGAATGCTTGAGCAACTCTTCAAGGCCAATTGGAAGCTTGAGCGACCAGTTTTTCGTACTAATTGTCCCCGGGACATTTACGCGATTCTGATACGGATCGCCTTTGAATATATCTGCTAAACCTAAATAGTCCCTAACTGAATTGATGCAAAATATTGACTTTGAATCTAAAACAAACTTAATAATCCGAGATAATAAATCTGCCCCGGCATCCTGCGTAATTAAGCCCGATAAACCTAATAATTTCCAAAGCTTTTCTTTTTCGAAATAGCTGTTTTCATAAAGCTCAATAAAATCTCTTACCTCTTCATTTTTTCTACCCAATATGCAAAGCAATTTATCTACACAATCAACCTCTTTCTTCCAACGCAGCCGGCCGTAAAACGAAAAATGCAGATCAAATAACTCAAGATTAACCTTAGCAAAATCAATTCCCCTCTCCTTGCATTTTCGTACAAACAAATCTTCATCTACTGTGCCTGCTTCATATTGCCACCAAGCTTTCCAGCTTGTCGTATCGTGCGTAGAAAGCAAAGCTACCGCAAGCTGCCGGTATTGCGCTGGTAGAAGAAAATCATGCCTTACACTCCAATCTTTTACCCAACGCTGTACATCATTACCTGGGATACCAAATTCAAGTAATGCATCAGTACAGCATTTAGGGATAACCCCTAAATCTTCAGCACAAAGCAGCATTTTGGTATTTTGCGCCATCACACTTAATATTCTTTTTCCATGCTCTGCCCAACAACGTTCATCAGGAGGATCAAAAGACCCGTTTAATCCCTGGTTCGATAACGAATCATTATAAGGAATACTCCAAATACGAAAAAGCCCAGCCACATGATCAATACGTAAAATATTATAAAACTCTTGCGCGTATTTTAATTTTTCTTTTATATAGCGATAGTTATCACAAGCAATCATTTCCCAATTATAAGTAGGCATTCCCCAACGCTGGCCCTTTGCGCAATACATATCCGGTGGAGCTCCAGCGGCAAAATCAAGTTTAAAAAATTCCGGATGTACCCAAACATCCGCGCTATCCCAAGAAACCAACACCGGCAGATCACCTTTTAGAAAAATATTATTTTTTGCGGCATATTCAGCGGCAGACTTGAACTGCTTAAAAGTAATCCACTGCAGCCACATCTGAAAAGTTATTTTCTCAATATTATTTTGTTGGAATTCTTGCAAAGCGCAAGGCGCCCGATCCCTAAACTTCTCTTCCCACTCATGCCAAGGCTTACCGTGATTTTGCTCTTTTAGCGTTTTAAAAAGCGCGAAATCAAGTAACCAATAAAAATTCTTCTGCTGGAACTCTTCAAAATCTTGTCCCTCACTTAAGTCGCAAGCTAAATAAACATCAAAAAGCAACTGCAGCTTAACATTCTTTAACGCATAATCAACATGCGAACTATCGTTATTTTTAGGCTCAAATTTTATTTTTCTTAAAGCAGGAAAGTCTTTTAAGCAGATATATGACGGCTCAAGCGCAAAAGAACTTATTGCGTCATAAGGACAATACAGCGGGCCAACTTCATTCATCGGCAAAAGCTGAATTATGGAGTTGCCAGTTAACTTTGCCCAATCGATAACAAGCTTTAAATCCCCAAAATCACCAATGCCAAAACTATTTTTAGAATGTACAGTAAACAGCGGGATTAAAACCCCTGCACGTTTTTTAAAGCCAATGCGCAACCAGTTGTCTTTAGCTATACTATTAGATAGAGATTCTGGAAAAGGATTTTCCGACATTTTCTCTAATTATTTGATAGGTAGGATTAATTGAATTATTAAATCATACCAAAATAATGATACTAATGCTGCTAAAGATAAAAACGGTCCATATGGTATTGTATGATCTTTTTTTGTAATTAAATTAATCACTCCCACAACTATTCCTAAAAAAGGCGCCAAGAAGAAAGTTAATATTGCTCTCTGCGGCCCCATAAACGCACCGATCATTGCTAAAAGCTTAACATCCCCGCCCCCCATAGATTCAGTTTCGCCATTAATCGCTGGACGCTTAAGTAACTTAAAATAAACAAGGTCAAAAAGCACTCCTGTGAGATAAATAATTCCGCCACCAACAATAAGCCCAAGAAAAGAATGTTTCATGGGTAAGAAGTTAAATCTTAAAGGGCTCAATGTGAATCCTGTTACTGAAACCATAATAAAACCGATAATCATCCCGCCTATTGATACCTCATCAGGAATAATACGGTGCGGGATATCTACGAAGGTAGCGATAATTAAGCCCCAGAACATAACCATATACAGAAAAAATTCATATTTTAACCCAAAGCGAGTAAAGAGCGCAACCATTAGAAACGCAGTGATTAATTCCACTAAAGGATAACGCAAAGATATCTTTTCTTTACAGCATCGGCACCTTCCTTTCAACAAAATATAACTTATAAAAGGAATATTATCCTTTCCTGGTATTCTTTTATTACATTTTGGGCAATGCGAGCGCGGCCAAACAACAGACTCATTTTTAGGCATACGATGAATGCAAACATTTAAGAAACTACCCACGATAGAACCAAAAATAAAAACAGTTATTTTGGCAATCATATTTTTTTCGCTCCTTTTAATAGTGCCTCTCTCATAATTTTAATTGGGGCTTTCTTCTTGGTAAAATACTCAAAAGCAAAAACTCCCTGATATAAAAGCATGCCTAAACCATTAGAACAATTTAAACCATATTTTTTAGCTAAACTAATTAATTTCGTTTCAGCTGGATTATAAATAAGATCATAAACAAAAAGTTCTTTATGCAACCAATTCTCATCAACTAAACAAGGGTCATTAGCATGCATCCCGGCGGGAGTTGCATTTATCAATAAATCCTTTTCGCCAATCTTTAGGTCTTCAATCCGCGTAGCTACATCAAATCTAGTTTTCGCAAAATTAGAGTTTAACTTTTTAAAAAGACTCAAAGACTTAAACTTATCAATATCATAAATACATAACTGAGGAATCTTCATTTTTGCCAAAGCAAAACAAACTGCTTTAGATGCCCCACCTGCTCCAATTATCGCTACTCTTTTAGGCTTAACCTTTAATTCCTTAAGATGCCAAATAAACCCTAAATAATCCGTGTTAAAACCTTTTAACTTACCAGATTTTTCTACCAGTACAGTATTAGCTGCACCAATCTCCGTAACTGCCAAATTTTTGCTGTTAAGATAATCCAGGATAACTTCTTTATATGGATAAGTAACATTAAAACCGCAAATATTGTTCTTAACCAGAGTATTTAAAAAGTTTTTAAGCTGCTCAGGCTTTAACTCAAATAACTTGTAGTTAGCTTTTATTTTAAGAGTTGAAAAAGCAGCATTATGTATACGGGGAGAAAGACTATGGGAAATAGGAAAACCCACTAAACCGTAGAGTTTCGGTTTTAAGGTCATTTAGATTTTGGTTTGTTCACAGCATCAAGGTATGCCTTGATCGCTGCTTCCACAATATCTGTGCTTGAACCGCGCCCACTTACAACAACTCCACGCGTATTTAACTTAAGACTTACCTGGCCTAAAGCATCCTTGCCAGAAGTAACTGCTTCCAAGCGAAAATCTTCAAGTTTTGCCTTAAGGTTAGTGATTTTATCCAAAGCTTTAAAACAAGCATCCACTGGCCCATCACCACTTGACTGGGCAGTTAAAAGTTTACCTTTTTTATCCAAGACTACTAAAGCCTTCGGCTTAATCTTGGTGCCGCTTGAAACTTCAAAACTCTCTAACTTCCAGACCGGATGGATTATCCGAACTTCATCTTCAACAATAATCCTTAAATCATCGTCGTAAATATCCTTCTTTTTATCCGCCATGTCCTTAAAACGCATAAACGCGGTATTAAGCTGCTTAGCATCAAGGTTAAAACCCATCTTCTTCAGCCGGTCGCTAAATGCATGCCTTCCAGAATGCTTACCCAAAACTAGCTGGCTGCTCGATATGCCAACATCATGCGGATCCATAATTTCATAGGTAGAGCGCTTCTTTAGTATGGCGTCCTGATGAATGCCTGATTCATGGCGAAAAGCATTTTTTCCCACAATTGCTTTATTTGGAGGAACAACAAAATCCGTTAAGTTGCTAACCAATCGCGATGTGCGGTATATTTCTTTAGTATTAATCTGAGTAAAGAAATCGCCAAAAACATCTTTACGCGTTGCCAGCGCCATAACAACCTCTTCTAAAGAAGCATTGCCCGCGCGTTCACCTATGCCATTAACCGTGCAATGCACCTGCCTGGCCCCGGCTAATATAGCTGATAATGAATTAGCAGTAGATAATCCTAAATCATCATGACAATGAATGGCAATCACTGCTTTCTCAATATTGCTAACGTTGTTTCTAATATCAGTAATCAGGGAATAAATCTCCTGCGGATAGCTATAACCTACGGTATCAGGAATATTAATTGTAGTTGCCCCTTCATTAATCGCAGTTTCGACCACCCGGTAAATAAATGCTCTATCTGAACGCGTGGCATCTTCGGGAGAAAATTCTATATCAGCACAATGCTTGCGCGCAAGGCGAATTGCATCTTTAGCAATCCTAAGAATTTCGTCTTCTGCTTTCTTAAATTTATACTTAAGATGAATTTTCGAAGTAGCCAGAAATAAATGTATACGCGGATGCTTTGCTGCCATCAAAGCCTTATGCGCAGCTACAATATCAGGTTTTAGGCAACGCGCTAGGCCACAAATAACAGCCTTCTTAATTTTACGAGATATATCTTTAACCGCCTGGAAATCACCTGCAGAAGCGATCGGGAAACCTGCTTCAATTACATCTACGCCCAGCTTTTCCAGTTGAAAAGCAATTTCGAGCTTTTGCTGCGGATTTAAAGACGCACCAGGAGCCTGCTCGCCATCCCTTAAAGTTGTATCAAAAATTATTATCTTTTCCACCCACTCACCTCTATCTCTGCTCCCTCGCGAAAACATCTCAAAAATATCAAAGATATTTTCGAGATACGCTCGGGATAAATTCGGTCATAAACTTACGTTCCGCAAGTTTAGGCCTCATTTAATCCAGGGCATCATCTCTCTTAACTGTTTGCCCACCTTCTCAATTAAGTGATCGTCACCGGCTTTTATTAAGCTATCGAAATTTTTACGCCCAGTTTCATTCTCCTTAATCCATTCCCTGGCGAATTTTCCGGTTTTAATTTCCTTAAGAATCTTTTGCATTTCTTTGCGTGTTTTTTGCGTGATAATTCTAGGGCCCCGGGTTAAATCGCCATAACAAGCAGTATTCGATACTCCTCTGCGCATCCCCGAGATACCGCGCTCCTGAATCAAATCAGTAATCAATTTTAACTCATGTAAAACCTCAAAATAAGCAATCTCCGGCTGATACCCGGCGTCAATTAAAGTATCAAAACCAGCTTTGATCAATTCACTGACTCCACCACAAAGTACTGCTTGTTCACCAAAAAGATCCGTCTCTGTTTCTTCATCAAAAGTTGTCTCAATAACACCTGCGGTGGTAGCTTTAAGCCCTTTAGCATAAGCTAACGCTAAATCTTTTGCCTGGCCTGTTGCATCCTGATAAATCGCGATCAATGAAGGTACGCCTTTACCCTCTTCATACATTTTTCTCACCAAGGCGCCTGGGCCCTTAGGAGCAACCATAAATACATCCACATTTTTCGGCGGTTTGATCTGTTTAAAACGGATATTAAACCCATGCGAAAAGCAAAGCGCTTTACCTTTTTTAAGATTCGGCTTAATCGCGTCCTTATAAACTTTAGCCTGCGCATGATCTTGTGTAAGAATCTGAATGATATCCCCTGCTTTTGCTGCTTCCGCGGCGCCGACAGGAGTGAACCCATCTTTTATCGCTAGTTCAAAATTAGGAGTTCCCGGCATTTCAGAAACTACCACCCTTACTCCTGAATCGCGCAAACATAAAGACTGGCCGCGCCCCTGTATACCATAACCAATAATGGCGATTGTTTTATCCTTCAATAAATTTAAATCCGCATCCTTATCATAATAAATCTTTGCCATTTGTACCCTCCTTATGAATTTTTATTTGTCAATTTTGTATTACTAACTTACCTGTTCTTACTAACTCTTTTACCCCAAACTTTTCCAAAACCTCTAAAAGCGTTTTTATCTGCACCTGATCACCAACTGCCTCGATTATTGCGGTATTATCCTTAGCCTGAATAATTTTTCCCACGAATTTACCAAACAAAGCCTCAAGTTCTTGCCTGTCTTTTGCCAAACATCCAACTTTAACTAAAATTAATTCCCGGTCAAGATGGCCTTTTTTCGTAAAATCAGTTACCGTAATAACATCAATAAGTTTATTTAGTTGTTTATTAATCTGCTCTAAGATCTTTTCATCCTGAGCATCAACTACAATAGTCATATACGAAATTGTAGGATCCAGGGTCTCAGAGACTGCTAAAGAAGCAATATTATAGCCCCGGGCGCTAAATAATCCCGCGATGCGCGCTAATACTCCAAATTTGTTCTCAACTAATACTGATATTGTATGCCTCATTAGGCTAACCCTTCAATCATCTTATTTATCGCAGACCCCGTCGGAACCATTGGATAAACATTTTCTTCCGGCTCAATGCGAAAATCAACAAAAACAGTATTATCCGTATTAATCGCTTTTTGGATTGCCTTCCTTACTTCCGTTTTCTGCGAGACACGAATACCAACAGCCCCGTAACTTTTCGCGAGTAAAACATAATCAGGGCTTGTAATTGGCGTAAAAGAGTAACGTTTCTTATAAAATAACTCCTGCCACTGCCTAACCATGCCTAAAAATCCATTATTAAATATCAGCACCTTAACATTTATTTTGTTTGCAACACAAGTAGCCAATTCTTGAATATTCATTTGGATTGAGCCATCTCCGGCAATATTAAAAACTTCCTTTTTTGGACAACCCAACTTTGCCCCTATTGCCGCGGGGAATCCAAACCCCATTGTCCCTAACCCTCCGCTTGATATAAATGTACGCGGGACTAAATATTTATACCACTGGCATGCCCACATCTGGCTCTGGCCTACTTCAGTACATATGATAGCATCACCTTTGGTCAAGTCCCAAAGTTGCTCAAGAATATACTGAGGCTTAATCACCGAACTATTATGCTTATAAGCTAACGGGTGTTTTTTCTTCCAAGCTGTAATAGTCTTAAGCCATTCTGATGTATCAGGAATTTTTTTAATCTGCTCAAGTAATTCGCCAATAATATTTTTAGCATCTCCAACTATCGGAATATCCACCCGTACATTTTTAGCTATAGATGAAGGATCAATATCAATATGAATAACTTTTGCATTTGGCGCAAAATTATCCAGCCTGCCTGTTACGCGGTCATCAAAACGCGCGCCCACTGCAATAATTAAATCCGATTCCATGATTGCATGATTCGCGTAGGCGGTCCCATGCATACCCAACATGCCTAAAAATAATTTGTGCGTGCCGGGAAAACCGCCCAAACCCATAAAAGTAGTAGTTACTGGAACCTGAATCTTTTCTGCCAGGGCTTTTAATACTATATGAGCGCCTGAAGTAATTATTCCACCACCAGCATAAATAATCGGCTTCTTCGCTTGCGAAATTAATTTCGCGGCTTTCTTAATTTGTCCGGGATGCCCTGAATAAGTAGGTTGATAACTACGTATTTCTATTTTCTCAGGCCAGATAAATTCTGTATCTGCGCGCTGAATATCTAAAGGGATATCCACCAGTACTGGACCGGGACGGCCGCTAGATGCAATATAAAAGGCTTCCGCAATTGTACGCGCTAAATCTTTAACATCTTTGACCAAAAAATTATGTTTAGTTATCGGCCGCGTAATCCCCGTTACATCTGCCTCTTGAAAAGCATCGTTGCCAATGAGATGCGTTCCCACTTGGCCTGTAATTGCTATCATAGGGATTGAATCCATATAAGCAGTAGCAATCCCAGTTACAAGATTTGTCGCACCCGGGCCGCTAGTTGCTAGGCATACCCCTACCTTGCCAGTTGCCCGAGCATAACCATCAGCAGCATGCGCAGCACCCTGCTCATGACGGGTAAGAATAAATTTAACGTCAAAATCATAAAGTTGATCAAATATAGGTAAAACTTGGCCACCCGGATAACCAAAGATTACCTCAACACCTTGCTTTTTTAATGACTCTAATAATATTCTTGCGCCAATCATGTTTAGCTTAAAATCGCTCCCTTATCTGCTGAAGTTACAAGCCTTAAATAACGGGAAAGGTAACCCGTCTTGATCTTCGGCTCAATTGATTTCCAATTTTTAAATCTTTTTTCTATTTCCGCTTTGCTTAACTTAACTTCGATTTTACGATTAGGTATATCTATATTTATTCTATCACCATCTTTAATAATTGCAATTGGCCCACCTGCAGAAGCCTCCGGAGAAACATGGCCGATACACGGCCCTTTAGTCCCTCCTGAAAAACGCCCATCTGTAATTAGCGCGACAGAATTTTCTAAACCCAAACCTACAATTGCCGCGGTAGGCGCTAGCATCTCACGCATACCTGGCCCACCTGCAGGGCCTTCATAACGGATAACAATACAATCCCCTTTTTTTATCTTATTACCCATAATCGCCTGCATAGCATCTTCTTCGCGATTAAACACGCGGGCTCGGCCTGTAAATTTCATCATTTTCTCAGACACCCCGGACTGTTTTACCACTGCGCCATCTGGAGCAATGTTGCCGTATAAAACCGCGATCCCGCCTTGTGAATGATACGCTTTATTTAACGGACGGATCACCTCTTCATCAAAAATATTAGCTTGATCGGCAATCTCAAATATTTTTTGCCCGCTTACATTCAAAGTATTATGCAATTTAGATTTTAATCTTTTTAATACCGCAGGTATTCCACCAGCATACTCAATATCTTCCATAAAATACTCACCTGCCGGCTCGATATTAGTAATATGCGGCACGCTTTTGCTAATTTTATCAAATGTCTTGAGATCTAAATCAACACCTGCTTCATGGGCAATACTCATTAAATGTAAAACCGTGTTGCTTGAGCCACCCAATGCCATATCCACAACAATTGCGTTTTCTAAAGATTCTTTAGTAATAATATCCCGTGGTTTAATATTCTTTTTTACTAACTCCACAATCCGCTCGCCACTCGCCTGTGCAATCCTGCGTTTCTTAGCAGAGCCTGCCAGCGCCGTGCCACTTCCAGGAATAGACAGCCCAAGAGTTTCAGTAAGACAAGCCATAGTATTAGCAGTGTATAAACCCTGACACGAACCTTGTCCAGGGCAAGCTTCCATCTCTAAGCATGATAACTCTTCACTAGATATATCTCCAACTTTCGCCCTGGCCATTGCTTCAAAAGTATCATGCACAAAAGCTAACTTTCTTTTATTAAATCTTCCCGAAAGCATTGGCCCGGCAGTAACAACAATCGCCGGAATATTTATGCGTGCTAGCCCCATAAGCATACCTGGAGTAATCTTATCGCAATTAGTCAGGCAAATAATCCCATCTAATTGATGCGCATTGCAAACTGTTTCGATAATATCAGCAACCAACTCGCGTAAAGCTAAAGGATAACACATGCCCAAATGCCCCATAGCGATCCCGTCGCAGATACCTGGCACGCCAAATAAAAACGGCACGCCGCCACCATAACAAATTCCACGTTCAATAAATCTTTCCAGATCACGCATCCCAACATGGCCGGGGATAAGATCAGTAAAAGATGTGGCTACCCCGATAAACGGACGCTTTAAATCATTTCTAGACAGACCAGTAGCGTGTAAAAGTGCACGGTGCGGTACCCTATCCAAACCATTTTTTATTTGATCAGATCTCATTTAGCACCTCCCCTACATTCTACCTACTATATACTAACTACTGATTTAATCCGCGCCTTGGCCATCATGGACTACCGCGGCAGCATCCTGGCGTTTACGCATAATCACTCTTTTTAAAACGACATATTTATCAACCAGGTTTGCATTATTTACGGCATTTAACTGCTTAAAAAGAAAATCAAACTTATTTTCAATTTCACTGGCAATCGCATCACGCGTAACTTGAGGCAAATTCATTATATCTTTTTTAAATGGGCCAAGTGCTTTTTTCCTGGTTTTATAGAAAAACTGCTCTTCAGTTTCTCCGGCCTTAGCTTCATTAGCAGCATTAACTTTAAGCCAATCATAAATCTTCTTTTTTAAATCAGCAGGAAAATGTTTAGAATCAAACACCATATTCTGAAAACCGGTAGCTAAATGCACTTCACAGGTTTGACATTCGGCGAATTTATGAAATGCCTCCTCTGGTAAAGTCGAAGCACCATGTTGCACTGCCCCACCCATACCAAACTCTTTTCGGGCTATTTCGCCTAATTTCAAAAGCGTATCAAAATCAAGTTTTACCTGGGCAATAGAACCATCGGGCAAAACCACTCCACCGTGCGAAGTCCCCGTTTGAATAGAAATTTTGCTTATCCCAATTAACCCTTTACGTAAACGCTGTTTAAAACCTTCCATATAAGCACGCAAATCTTCGCAAGTAGAATTCTGATGGCCAACTTCGCCAATTTCTCCGCCTACTGAAACCGTTAAGCCTTTTGGTTGGATGCGACGGATAAACTGCGTAAGTTTAGCGCATACCTCATAATTTAAGTATTGCTGATCCTTTACTTTTGGTTTGCTTAAATCTACCAAAGTTGAAGAATCAATATCAATATTGTAAAAACCCGCTGCCACTGCTTCAGTAATTATTGCTTGAAGCGCATCAATTTCTTTTGCAGGATTTTCCTGATACTTTTTTAAATTCGCCTGAAAATGATCCCCTTGGATAAATACCGGGCCGCTAAAACCTTCCTTAATCGCTGCAGCTAAAATAACTGCAGAGTATTCTGCTGGCGTTTGCGCAGTATAACCCATTTCAGATTTAGCAATCTCAAAAATAAAAGCCTTGGCATTATTCTTCTTTCCTACCCTAAAGATGGCTTTAGCCAAATCATAAGTTAAGGTGCGTAAATTTATTGCCGGCACAGTAGAGCCCTTAAACTCATCCCGGCCGCGCGCCATATAATAATCATGAATACTAGAAGGATAAATTCCTTTTTTATAAGCAATACCCCAAATCTTCTTAGCGAGTTTCTTTTTAGTCAACGTATCATCCGTTAAAACTAAATCCGTTAATATCTTATCAATATCCAGCGGCTTTCTTCCCATTTTTATCGCTCTCCGTTATGTTAAAATTTTAATTAATTTATAGAGATTCTCAATCTTTAATTCTTTTTTCTGTATAGCAACTTCAAAAGGAACTTCAATAATTTTACCACAAGCTAATCCTACGGCAATATCAGTTTTACCTGACACTAAGCAATCAACCGCAATTTTACCAAGATGCAAAGCAAGATCCCGGCTAAAAGCAGTTGGACTGCCGCCACGTTGCACATGGCCTAAAACTACTGCTCGCGTTTCTAATCCAGTAATATCAGTAATCTTTTTGGCAATATCCTCGGCCTTACCAGCACCTTCGGCAACTATAATAATCCAGCTCATTTTCCCGATCAAATTGCCATGGACTATATCATGGCAGATTGCATCTAGATTAATTTCTTTTTCAGGAATAATTATATCTTCACACCCTCCGGCAAGAGCAACAGTTAAAGCAATAAATCCAGATTCTCTACCCATAACCTCAACTACAAAAATCCGCTCCATACTGGTAGCTGTATCGCGAATTTTATCAATAGCATCCAAAGCAGTATTGACTGCCGTATCTGTACCAATCGTATAATCTATACCGTTCACATCATTATCAATGGAAGCGGCAATACCCAAACAAGGAATATTGAATTTTTTATAAAAATCATGCGCTGCGGCAAAAGAACCATTACCACCAATAACGATTAAACCATCAATATTATATTTTTTAATCGTATCAAATGCCCGGCGTTGCCCTTCTTCGGTTCTAAACTCAGGACAACGTGCAGTCTTAAGAATAGTCCCACCCTGGCCAATAATACCAGAAACAGAGCGATGGTTTAAAGGTTTAAGCTCTTCATTAATCAAACCCCACCAGCCTCGAAATACCCCGATCACCTCTAATTTTTGGTTAATCCCGTAACGCACTACCGAACGTATTGCCGGATTCATCCCCGGAGCATCCCCACCAGTAGTTAAAACGGCTATTTTTTTAATTGCCATAACTAATCTCTCCCTACATTCTATCTACTCTCTACTATCTACTGCTTTTACGTTCCCATCTCCCAGCTAGCCAGATATTTTTTCTGTTCAGGCGTTAAAACATCTATCTTAATCCCCATAGACTCAAGCTTAAGCCTGGCAATATTTTTATCAATATCTCCAGGAACCGTATAAACCTGATTTTTTAGTTTGCGATAATTTTTCGCCAAATATTGCGCACAAAATGCCTGGTTAGCAAAAGACATATCCATAACAGAAGCCGGATGCCCTTCAGCGGCTGCTAAATTAATCAAACGGCCCTGCCCTAAAAGATAAATTTTGCGATTATTTTTTAAGGTATACTCATCCACAAAGTCGCGGGTTGGCCGTTTAGATTTTGCAATTGCCTCTAATCCCGGGATATCAATTTCGACATTAAAATGTCCGGAATTAGCCACGATTACACCATCCTTCATTAAACTAAAATGCTCTTTCCGAATTACATTAATATCACCAGTAACCGTGACAAAAATATCTCCAATTTTAGCTGCCTGACGAATCGGCATAACTTCAAAACCATCCATGGTTGCCTCTAAAGCTCGTAAGGGATCAACTTCAATAACCACGACTTTAGCCCCCATACCTTTGGCGCGCATGGCCGTACCCTTACCACACCAACCATAACCACAAACTACAAAATTAGATCCGGCGATCAATTTGTTAGTAGATCGAATAATTCCATCTAGAGTAGATTGGCCTGTACCATAACGATTATCAAAAAGATGTTTAGTCAAAGCATCATTAACCGCGATTATAGGGTAGCGCAATTTACCTTCTAAAGCCAAGGCACGTAAACGTATTACTCCGGTGGTTGTTTCTTCTGTGCCACCAATAATATTAGCATGTACACTTGCAGGAAGCTGATGAATAGTGCTCACCAAATCCGCGCCATCATCCATGGTAATATTCGGCTTTACTACTAACGCGGATTTCATATGCGCGTAATAAGTTTTGGTATTCTCTCCTTTAATGGCAAAGACACCCACTTTTAAATCTTTAACCAAAGCAGCCGCCACATCATCTTGAGTAGAAAGAGGATTAGACGCGCAAATATATACATCTGCGCCGCCGGATTTTAAACAATCACCCAGCACAGCAGTTTCAGTAGTGACATGTAAACAACAGGCGATCTTTAAACCTTTCAAAGGTTTTTCTTTAGCAAATCTCTTCTTTATCAGGCTAAGTACAGGCATATTTTTAGCTGCCCACTCAATTCGTAATCGCCCTTTTTCAGCCAATTTAATATCTTTAATATCGTAGTTCATGCATTCTCCTTAGTTAAAACTTTTCTACCTTTGACTTTTAGTTTTACCTTTTCCTGCCTGCCGCCTGCCTGATGGCAGTCAGGGTAGGCAGGTACTTTTAACTTTTGAGTTTATAACTTAGCTGCTTGTTTCTTTAAAGCTTCTACCTTATCCGTCTTCTCCCAGGTAAATTCCGGTTCTGGCCTGCCGAAATGCCCATAACTAGCCGTCTTCCTGTATATAGGCCGGCGTAAATTCAAGGACTCAATAATCCCCTTAGGCGCAAGTTCAAAGTTATGCCTTACTAACTTCACCAATGCCTCCTCTGAAATCACCGAGGTACCATCGGTATCTACCATAACTGATAAAGGATCCGCCCGGCCAATAACATAAGCAAGCTGTACAAGGCATTTCTCTGATAAACGGGCAGCCACAATATTTTTCGCAATATAACGGCACATATAAGCTGCAGAACGATCAACCTTAGTAGGGTCTTTTCCGCTGAATGCACCGCCTCCATGAGCCACAGCACCGCCATAAGTATCCACGATTATCTTTCTTCCAGTCATCCCCGTATCTGACTGCGGGCCACCGATAATAAATTTTCCCGTCTGATTAACAAAATATTTGGTGTTCTTATCCACCCAACCTTTTAAAATCGGACCGGCTACTTCTCTGATAATCTCACTGCGCGCTTTTTCAGTGATGCGTTTTCCGCTTTTATCTAAAATATCCTCAGTATGCTGAGAAGCTAACACAACAGAATCCACACGCACGGGTACGCCATTATCATACTCAACAGTAACTTGAGTTTTACCATCCGGGCCAAGATATTTTAAAATTTTATTCTTGCGTACATAGGCTAAGCGCATGGCAAGTTTTTGCGCAAGCATAAGAGCTAACGGCATCAACTCTTTCGTCTCTTTACAGGCATAGCCAAACATCAAACCCTGGTCCCCTGCTCCGCCGGTATCTACTCCTTGCGATATATCTGGAGATTGGGCATGAATAGCATTAAGAATAGCGCAAGTATTAAAATCAAAACCATACTTAGGATGATCATAACCTACCTCTTCAATTATTTTCCTGCTTATTTCATGCACATCAATAAACTTACGGGTAGTTATTTCTCCGCCTACAATCAAAAGCCCCATAGTCACATAAGTCTCGCAGGCAACACGAGAATAAATATCATTTTTTAAACAGGCATCTAATACCCCATCAGAAATCTGATCACATAGCTTATCTGGATGGCCTTCGGTTACTGACTCTGAAGTAAAATAATGTTTACGCACTGCCATGACTCCTCCCGATTAGTTAGGTAAATATTTTTTTGCCGCGTTTAAATACTTATAATCCCCAATATCAAACCAAGTACCATTAAAAACATATCCATAGACATCTGTTCTTGTTTTTAACCAAGCAATATAACCACCCGTAGCATCGGTTTGCTTTTTTTTATCTTGTAAATACTCCTCGATCAAACTTAAGAAATTTTTGGGCATATAGTATAAACACATAGCCACGAGGTTAGATTGCGGGTACTTAGGTTTTTCAATAAAGCTCACAACTTTTTTCTGACTATTTAATTTAGCTACCCCATAACGACTAGCGTCTTTTTTGTACTTTAATTTGTATAAACCTACAGTAGCTTGCGAAATATTTTTCTTAGAAAAAGCTAAAAATTCGCTTAAAGAGCCACTAAACAAATTATCCCCACCAATTATTAAAAGATCCTCTTTAACCCTTTGTTTCTTTATAGCAAAATTTATATCGCCTATAGCGCCTAATCTATCTTGATTGTTTCTAGTTAAATCATCTATTATGGTAATCTTCTTGGGCGATTTAATTGATTTTTTCCACAAACGGAAAAACTTGATAAATTTGCTATTAGTAATAAGATAAATCTCATCAATAACGGAAACCCTATCTAATTTATCAATTATATAATCTACAATCGGCCTACCCTTAACTTCAAGCAAGGGTTTTGGATATTCCTTGGTTAGTGGATAAAGCCGAGTAGCATAACCGGCAGCTAAAATCAGCGCCTTCACCCCGCACCTTCTTTCTTAATTAATTTATCCAGCACTTTCTTATTATTCATTTGTTTAAACCGTAAGTTTTTAATGCTTGAATCCTTAGAAAGTGCTGGATTTATCAAACCGCATTACTTCAATAGTTAAATATTTAGGAAACTCAGGGTTCATTCTATTTTAAAATCTCCGCTAATTTATTTCTGGCAAACTCTTCTATCTCTGTACCAGTTGAAAACTCCAGAGCTTTCCTGGCAATCTCCTGAGCAGCCTTAAATTCAACAGAACGAATAATATACTTTAACTCCGGGATTACCTGTGGCGGCATACTAAACTCATCCAAACCTAATCCCAGAAGTATAAGCGCCAAAGACGGCTCACCAGCCATCTCTCCACACATAGCTACTTTAATTTTAGCCTGATGTGCTGAATCAATAACATTCTTGATCAACCTTAATACCGCCGGATGCGCTGGCTCATAAAGATAAGCGACCTTTTCATTACCGCGATCCACTGCCAAAGAATATTGGATCAAATCATTTGTCCCAATGCTAAAAAAATCCGCTTCCTTGGCTAAAATATCGGCAGTCATCGCTGCAGAAGGAACTTCAATCATCACCCCTACTTCGATTTTATCATTGAAATCCAAGCCTTTTTGCCTCAGCTCATCTTTTGCTTCATTCAGAAGCTTGTTCGCTTGCCATAATTCCTCTATTCCAGAGATCATCGGATACATAAGCTTCAAGTTACCATGCGCAGAAGCCCTTAAGATTGCGCGTAATTGCAGTTTAAATATATCTGGCCGGGCCAAACAAAATCTAATCGCTCTCCAGCCTAAAAACGGCTGCATTTCCTGCGGAATTTTAAACTGTGACAAAAACTTATCCCCACCTAAATCCAAAGTACGGATCACCACCGAATGCCCATTCATCTCTTGGGCAACATACTTGTAAGCCTGATAATGTTCTTCTTCAGTAGGAGAATCCTTACGGTTCATGTAAAAAAACTCCGTACGGTATAACCCAATTCCTTCGGTACCATGTAACTTCGCTGATGGAACTTCATCAGGAAATTCGATATTCGAATTTATCAATACTGTTCTACCATCAATAGTAACTGCAGGAAGATCTTTAGCCGATAAGAATATATCGGTTGTGCCTTTTAATTTTATAAGTTCCTGCTCATAATTCTTAAGTGTTCCCTCATCAGGATTAATAATTACCACGCCTGTTGTGCCGTCAACGATAAGGATATCCCCAGATGCAACTTTAGCAGTAATCCCCTCTAAGCCTACAACTGCTGGGATCTCAAGGCTCTTAGCCATTATTGCCGTATGCGAAGTCTTACCCCCTATATCTGTAACAAAAGCAGCCACATTTCTCTTATACAACGCCACAGTATCCGATGGAGACAGATCATGGGCTACAATAACCGCCCGCCCTTTTAAATCTGCCAAACTTTTCTTCTCTCGGCCTAAAAGATTCCTTAATATCCTTTTACCAACATCATTAATATCAGCAATACGCTCCTTAAGATATTCATCTTCTATTTTTGAGAAAACACTGATATATTTCTTTAAAACCTCTGAGAAAATATAGGCAACATTAACTTGTTCTTTTTTAAGACGCGAAATCACCTCTTCGATAAGCATGCGATCTTCTAAAACCAAAAGATGCGCATCAAAGATCTGTGCCTCCTCCTGGCCCATATCTGAACTGATTCTTTTCTGCAGATCGATAATTTCGCGACGGGTTTTAATCAACGCTTCTTCAAAAAGCTGAATCTGTAAGGGGATATCTTCCCAGGTAATCGCACTAGAAACAACCATAAACTCCTCCGGCCCAAGCTTATAAACCGGCCCGATGCTTATCCCGCTTGCCGCAGCGATACCTTTTAACTGGATCATAACTCTTCCTCGCTATTAATAATCTTTTCTAACTCAGCCAAAGCCAGCTCTGCATCCTGGCCGTCTGCTTCGATAATAATAAGGCTACCATTTTCAGCACCCAGCATAAGAATACCCATTATAGACTTGCCATTAACCTCTTCAATATCTCTGCGCACAGTAATACGCGAGTCAAATTTATTAGCTATCTGCACAAATAAAGCAGCTGGCCGGGCATGTAAGCCTTGCTTATTCTTTACGATAAGTTCTTTTTTAATTAAAGCCATAATTAGATTTCTTCAATAAAACTTAAAATTATTTTCGCTAGCTTTTCCGGATCATGGCGGATTACCCCGTCTTGAATCATGCTAAAATCTTCCTCAATTACGCGACAACCCATATTCTCAATCTTCTTGCGATCATTGACTACAAAATGTGAACTCTGATTAAGATAGCGCTCTAACACTTCAGTTGGCACCTCACCATTATTTACCACACAATAATCCAATATACGCGCACAGCTATGATTCACCAAAGCCTTGATATGGTCAGAAACAGTATAGCCATCTGTTTCTCCCGGCTGAGTCATTACATTACAAACATAAACCTTAACCGCTTCAGACTGCGCAATCGCATCAGCTATCTCTTTGACCAAGAGATTAGGTATTATACTTGTGTATAAAGAACCCGGGCCCAAAACAATAATCTGCGCTTCTCTAATTGCCTTCAAGGCATCCGGCGTAGCTGGCGACTCTTGAGGCGTAAGTGTAACTCTACTAATCTGTTTTAGCGCCTTAGGAATCAAATCTTCTCCCACTATCCTAGAACCGTCCTGATAATATGCTACAAGTTGCACATTATCCAAGGTAGAAGGTATTACCTGCCCACGCAAAGCCAAAACCTTACTAGTCTCTTTAATCGCCTTTTCAAAATCACCGGTTAAGCATGTCATCACCGTAAGAAAAAGATTCCCGAAAGAGTGCCCAGAAAATTCCGAATTCTTATCAAAACGGAACTGAAAAAGATCCCGCAAAAGCTCTGGTGCATCAGCAAGGGCTACTAAACAATTGCGAATATCTCCTGGTGGCAAAACATCAAATTGTTGTCTTAAGCGCCCCGAAGACCCACCATCATCAGCTACTGTAACAACAGCTGAAATATTAGAAGAATAAACTTTTAACCCACTCAGTAGAACAGACAACCCTGTTCCCCCGCCAACAGCAACAATACGCGGGCCGCGGCTTAATTGTTTTTTTTGATACAAGATATCGACTAACTCTGCGCCTTTAGACGCTGGCGCAAATTCAGCAATAAAAGAACGCATCAAGCGCTTGATGCCTAAGATTAAAATTATAATTCCTGAAATTACAACCAACGTATCCAAAAACTGGATACCCCAGAATTCTTCACTACGCAGATTAGCCGTACCTAAGATTAAAAGAACGACCCCAAAAGTGCTTAAGCCAATCCAACGCTTAATACCTATGCCCGGATAAAACCATTTTAAAATACCAATAGGAAGTTTTTTCATTTTATCGAAATTACCTGTTTAAAAAAATAAAGGGGACGGTTCCTTTTTCTATCAGGTCAGGAGACGGAAAAACAGAACCGTCCCCTAGATTCTTTAAATCTTTTTTTCGTCTTCCTGCGTAATGATTTTGGTTACAGATTTTTCGTCGATACAGGCACGTAAGGTATCGCGAAAATACTTATCTTTTAAAAGACGCGATATTCTGGCTAAAGCCTTAAGGTGTGGGCCAGCGGAATCCTGCGGAGCCACAAGTAGAAAAAAGATATAAGCCAACTCTCCATCCAAAGAATCAAAATCTACGCCTTTCTTTGAAAGACCAAAAGCAGCAACTAACTTATTCACACAGTCGCATTTTGCATGCGGGATGGCTATGCCTTGGCCAATTGCAGTCGAACCTAAAGCCTCTCTAGACATAAGGGCATCAATGAGTTTATTGCGGTTGCGTTTCTCAACATCTCCAGCTTCAATTAAAAGATCCACCATCTCTTTAAGCACATCTTCCTTCCTAGTGGATTTTATATCAGTAATAATAGCCTTCTTAGAAAGAAAATCCATTATCTGCATTTGTTTCTCCTTTAAATGAGCCCCGCCGTTGGCGGGGCGAATTTATCCCGAGCGTGCGCAGATAATTTCGAAGAAATTATCAAGCGTTTACGCCAGGGATCACCATTTTCCCTAAATAAGCTCTGCTGCCGTAAAACTAAGCGGGAGACGGGATTCGAACCCGCGACATCAACCTTGGCAAGGTTGCGCTCTAGCCAGCTGAGCTACTCCCGCGTTTTTTATTCTTTTCACCCTAAGAACTGGTGGGCGGAAGAGGATTTGAACCTCCAAGGGTTGCCCCAATAGCTCCTAAGGCTATCGTGTCTGCCAATTTCACCATCCGCCCAGAAAAGGGCCACTGCTTGATTCTTACTGAATTTATGAGCCTCCCGCGACTCGAACGCGGCACAACCACATTAAAAGTGTGGTGCTCTACCGGATGAGCTAGAGGCCCAAGCCTAAAACTCCAATACTTCTTTTTCCTTACCCTTTAAAAGCTCATCAATCTTAGCAATATATCTATCCACTGTTTTCTGAAGCTCATCAATACCACGAAACTTATCATCTTCAGAAATAAATTTATCCTTTTCCAGCCTTTCTACTGCTTCTTTAGCATCTCTTCTGATAGTACGCAATGAAACCCTGCCGTCTTCGGACATTTTATGAATTTGTTTAGCCAATTCAAGGCGCCTTTCTTTGGATAGCTGGGGTACAGAAAGCCGAATAATCTTACCGTCATTTGAAGGATTGAGCCCAAGATTAGATTTCGCTATTGCCTTTTCAATTTCAATAATCGCTGTAGGATCCCAAGGTTGGATGACAATCAAATGCGCATCAGGCGCAGATATTGCCGCCAGCTGCTTTAACATAGTCGGAGTACCATAATAATCAACATGCAAGCCTTCCACTAAGCTTGGAGATGCCCTGCCAGTCCTTACTTCATGAAATTCACGATTCATCGACTCAAAAGACTTTTTCATCTTTTCTTCTGTATTATGCAATATCTCTTTGACAGTCATTAAAATTCTCCTCCTCTTACTTACCGGACTATTGTTCCGATCTTCTCACCTAAAACTACGCGCTTAATATTCCCCTGACGATTAAGATTAAAAACAACAATGGGTAATTTATTATCCATACACAAGCTAATTGCTGTTGCATCCATCACTTTTAAACCCTTTTTTAATACATCAATATATTTTAATTGATTGAATTTTACAGCACCTTTTACTTTCACAGGATCAGCCGAATAAACCCCATCCACCTTGGTGGCCTTAAGAATAACGTCCGCATTAATCTCCATAGCGCGTAAAGCCGCGGCTGTATCAGTAGTAAAATAAGGGTTGCCAGTCCCAGCAACAAAAATAACTACCCTCCCCTTTTCCAAATGCCGAATTGCCCTTCTTTTAATATAAGGCTCAGCTACTCTTTGCATTTCAATGGCCGTCATAACCCTAGTCGGCACACCTGCTTTTTCCAATGCATCCTGCAGAGAAAGGCCATTAATTACCGTAGCCAACATCCCCATATAATCTGCAACAGAACGATCCATATCCAGGCCACGCGAAGCAGTGTTTTCCTGCCCACGTATAATATTACCTGCCCCTAAAACCACAGCCACATCCACAGCCATATTCCTAATTTCTTTAATCTGGCCTGATATGTCAACAAGAACCTCATGGTCAATACCATGGGATTTTTTCCCCTGGAGCGCCTCACCACTTAGTTTAAGGACAATTCTTTTGTAAACCGGTTGGTTCATTTATTCGCCGATCTTGTAGCGGATAAACCTGCGGATAACAATCTTTTCGCCGATTTTTGCTACAATACTACCTAAATAATCCTTAATAGTTATACTCGGGTCTTTAAGAAAAGCTTGCTCAAATAAACAATTATTTTTGTAATACTCTTCATCGCTTTTATCATGTTGCAAAAGCTCCGCCGGAACATCTTCTTTTTGGATATAAACCGGGCTGGTTGCGGCAATTTGCATTGCTAAATCTTTGGTAAACCTGGCGAAATCTTCGTTCTTCGCTACAAAATCAGACTCACAGTTTGTTTCCAGTAAAACCCCGATCTTGTTGCCATGATGGATATAAGCATCAACGCGGCCTTCTTTTGCACTGCGGCCCTGTTTCTTAGCAGCAATCTCTAAACCCTGTTTACGCAATAATATCACTGCTTGTTTGATATCTCCTTTAGCCTCTTCCAAAGCCTTTTTACAATGCGCAATACTAGAGCAAGTAATATCTCTTAATTCTTTAATCGCATTCACTGAACTCTTCACCCCGCACCTTCTTTCTTATCTAATATTATTTTATATTTATCATCCCTTAAACCTTCAGCATGTTAAACAACGAATATTTAGAAGGTGCGGGGTTACCCTTTCTTTCTCAATTTCGGCTTTATCTCACCGGCTGACTTTAGGCGAGCTTTCTTGGCTGCTTTTGCTTCTTCAGTAAGCGGCTGGCTATCCTCAACAATCTCTTCAATCTCTTTAATCTTGATTTCTTCTTCCGGGAGAACTTCTAAAATAATATCCTGCTTTGTTTCTTCTACCTTAACCCCTTCCTGAGAAAGATAAGACAAAAATTTCTTCCTTCCTTCAATAATTGTATCCGCGATAATTGCAGCTACTGTTCGGATGGACTTCGTAGCATCATCATTACCAGGTATAGGGTAATCTATTAAATCAGGATTAGAATTAGTATCAATCAAACCAATTATAGGAATTCCCAGCCTGCGCGCTTCTTTCACAGCAGTTTCTTCTTTCTTCGTATCGACAATAAAAGCTGCTTTAGGCATACGTTCCATAGACACAATACCTGAAAAGTTTTTATTCAACTTGGCTAACTCTTTTTCCAGGCGCGCTACTTCTTTTTTGGTCAACTTTTCAAATATTCCATCAATACGCATCTTCTCAATCTCTTTTAAACGATTAATACTTTTCTTAATCGTAGTAAAATTGGTAAGCATACCACCTGGCCAACGGTCAGTAACATAGTACATGCCGCTTCTTATGGCCTCCTGCTTAATCACATCCTGAGCCTGTTTTTTGGTACCAACAAAAAGGACAAATTCGCCTTTTGAGGTTATATCCATTAAGAAATCACGAGCAGCATTAACGCACTCCTCAGTCTTCTCCAGGTCAATAATGTAAATACCGCTTCTTGAACCAAAAATAAATTTCTTCATCTTAGGATTCCAGCGTTTAGTCTGGTGCCCAAAATGTACACCTGCTTCTAACAACTGTTTAATTAATTCTGATGGCACGTTTTTATTCCCCCTTCTTAGGTTTTTAATATATTTTTTACCTTCCTAACTCAAAATAAGCCGGGAAATTAAGGCAAAAAGTGAATTTTATAATTATAACAAAATTTTACCTATTTGCAACTATTATTGTATCTCTTGAATATCATAAAGCCGCTTATACAAACCAGCCTTTTCCAGTAGCTGGCTATGCGTGCCCTGCTCTACAATTACCCCTTTATCTAAAACTACAATCTTATCTGCATTTCTTACTGTAGAAAGCCTATGAGCAATGACAAATACTGTGCGGCCCTGGATAAGCCGATCTAAGGCCTCCTGAACAATACGCTCTGACTCTGAATCTAACTGAGAAGTAGCTTCATCAAGAATCAAAATAGGAGGATTCTTAAGCAAAGCACGCGCTATAGCAATTCTCTGGCGCTCTCCCCCTGATATGCGCATACCCCTATCCCCGATTATCGTATCATAACCAGCAAGCATACGCGTAATAAAATCATGGGCATTGGCCTGTGAAGCAGCCTGCTTAATCTCTGCATCACTAGCCCCAGGCTTGCCATAAGAAATATTGGCTCTTATCGTATCATTAAAAAGTAT
Organism: Candidatus Omnitrophota bacterium; assembly: GCA_022013085.1. Taxonomy (GTDB): domain Bacteria; phylum Omnitrophota; class Gorgyraeia; order Gygaellales; family Profunditerraquicolaceae; genus UBA6249. The sequence continues at coordinate 42,320 of JAKLQX010000002.1, forward strand.
TGTCTCCTGGGTAACAATACCAACTTGAAGGCGTAATGATTTTAATTTAACTCCTTTAATATCTACACCGTCAATCATGATCTTGCCTTTTTTGGGGTCATAGAAACGGGGAATTAAATCTAATAATGTAGTTTTACCATTCCCACTTGGCCCGACAACAGCTAACACAGAACCACGCGGCACATCTAAATTTACACCCTTAAGCACATGATTATCAGCATAACTAAACCAAACATCTTGAAATTCCACATTTTTTTTGAAAGCAGTAAGTTCCCCGGCATTAGGAAACTCAACTACGGTAGGATTAGCATCCAAAACCTCATATATACGCTGGCTAGCTGCTGCTGCCTGTTGATTTAATGCCGTTACCTGGCTTAATTTCTTAAATGGCCTGATCGTCGATAAAAGCGAACCGATAAATAGCCCAAAAACTCCAAAAGAAATTTTTCCGGCGATCACTTCCTTGCCACCAAGCACAAAAACAACCACACCCGCGATACAGCCCAGTATTTCCGTAGCCGGGCTTAAAAGCAGCATCCGCTTAATCGACTTCATGGAAACGCGATAATAATCATTATTTATCTTATTAAATTTGTTAATTTCATATTCTTCCATACTAAAGGCTTTCACAATGCGCGCGCCAATAATATTCTCATAAAGCACAGAGTTAGCATCTGCCATCTTCTCCTGGCTAGACCTGGAAAGTTTCCTCATCTTCTTGCCTACCGAAGAAATCAGATAACCTAAAATTGCCAATGGCGGAACAATAAAAATAACAAACTTGGCATAAATACACAAAGTTAAAGTAAAAAATACAACCACCTGTAAACCCTGATATACCAGATCTGTTGAACCATACGAAACTGCATTCTCTACAATCCTGGCATCATTAGTAATACGCGAGATCATCTCTCCGCCCCGCTTTTGCGTAAAATAATCCAAGGAAAGCATCTGAAATTTAGCATAAAGCTTGGCTTTTATATCTCGCACAATGCACTGGCCTATATCTGACATAAGATAACTCTGCATAAAACCAAAGAAACCTTTTAGGATAAACAATAAAATAATCCCTATAGCCATATAATTCAGCAAAGCTTCCGGAGTGAAGCTATTGATTTTATCCACAAAGGCAGCTAAAGATGCAGGCAATTTAACTGGAAGGATGATTTTTCTGTTAGTAAGCACTTTATCCGCCAGTGGAACCATCATCGCTAAAGTAACTCCATCAAAAACAGCGGAAAAAGCCATACAAACGGTAGCTAAAGAAAATCTACCTAGGTATGGCTTGATAAATTTCAATAATTTAAGATAATCTTTCATTTTTAGCCTCTCTCGTCTTTAGGAAAAAGTATTTTAGCATAACCTCAAGCGTATAGCAAACTTTTTATTGCTTCTTTAGCCTGGCTCTGCTATGATTCTAAACATGGGTAAATTAAGGATAGCAGTGATTGGTGTAGGGCATTTAGGCAGTATCCATGCTAAAATATATAAAGAAAACCCAAATGTTGACTTAGTGGGAGTCTGCGATACAGACAAAGATAGGCTTAATTCAGTCTCGCAAGAACTCCAGGTCCCCGGGCATCTAAACCACCAAGATCTATTCTCAAAAGTTGACGCCGTAAGCGTAGCTACCCCCACAAAACTCCATTTTAAGGTTGCCGCTGACTTACTAAACCATAACATACACGCCTTGGTAGAAAAGCCATTTACCCCGACATTAGAAGAAGCGGACCACCTCATACAAATCGCTAAAGATCATGATTTAATTCTACAGGTCGGCCATATCGAACGCTTTAATTCCGCTTTTTGCGCCACGCAAAAGATTATCAAGGACCCTAAATTTATTGAGTGCCATCGCCTCTCTCCTTTTCCCAATCGTTCCCTTGACATAGGTGCTGTCTTAGACATCATGATCCATGATATTGATATAATTCTTGGGCTAGTCACCTCAAAAATAGAAAGAATCGATGCCGTGGGAGTAAATGTATTAACCCGCTTTGAAGATATTGCTAACGCCCGGATCACCTTTGAAAATGGTTGTGTAGCTAACCTTACAGCCTCCCGCGTCTCAGACGAAGTAATGCGTAAAATCCGTATTTTCCAGGAGAATACCTATATATCGCTGGATTATAAAAATGCCGAGGCATGGGTATACCGCAAAGGCCTGTTTAAGATTACAAAAGAAAGCCTGCCTATTGAAAAAGAGCAGCCACTACAAAAAGAATTAGAATCGTTTATCGCTTGTGTGACAAATCATACCACTCCGCTAGTTTCCGGAACAGTTGCCCGAGAAGCTTTAGCAGTCGCCCTGGAAATTCAAAAACAGATATGGAAAAAATAAAGAAAATTTTTATTGTTTGCGGTGAACCTTCCGGAGATTTATTAGCCGGCGATCTCATCGCCGCAATAAATAAATTAGATCCGGCAATTAAAATTTTCGGTGTTGGAGGAGCACACTTAGCCAAAACTAAAGCTGAAATCTTTTATAACATTAAAGACCTGGCAGTAATGGGGCTCTTTGATGTCTTAAAAAAACTACCAAAATTCCTCGAATTAAAAAAAATAATCCTCAAAAAAATTAACCTGGAAAAACCTGATTGCTTAATACTCGTGGATTTTTCTGGTTTTAACCTGCGCCTAGCTAAAGCAATTAACAAACGCATACCAACCATCTATTATGTCAGTCCGCAAATCTGGGCCTCTAGAGAAAAGAGAATAGGATATATAAGAAAGTTTGTTTCTAAAATGGTGGTGCTCTTTAAATTTGAAGAGGAATTTTACAAACAGCGCCAGATACAAGCACTTTATGTGGGGCACCCCTTAATTGATATCGTAAAACCAACAATGCCAAAACAAGAACTTATAAATAATTTCAGATTTTCTCCTGATAAAAAGACCATTGCCTTGCTACCCGGGTCACGTAAGCGAGAAATAAAATTAATCTTACCCCTTATGCTAAAAACTGCTCAATTGATCAATAAAAAAATGCCTGATACACAATTTGTTATTGCCAAATCCCCTGCCCAAGAGGCGCAAATTTATGCCCAAGCGCTTAGGGGATTCAATTTAGATTTAAAGATTATAGACGGCAGAACTTACGATTGCCTGGAAATTGCGGATGCATCATTAGTCTGCTCTGGCACTGCTACATTAGAAGCAGCGATCATTGGAAAACCTTTTGTTATTGTCTACAAAATGAACTTATTAAATTATTTACTTTACGCGCCTCAGGTAAAAGTGCCTTTTATCGGAATGGTCAACATTATATCCAAGAAAAAAATAGTTCCAGAGTTTATTCAATTCCAAGCTAAGCCTAAAATGATAGCCCACGCAATTATAGATCTCCTACAAAAACCTGAGCAGAACAAACAAATGCTTGAAGATTTAGCTTACGTAAAAAATAGCCTTGGGTTACCTGGAGCAGCCCAGCGCGCAGCTAAACTCATCCTAAACTTTCTCCAAAAATAAAAAATAATTAAGGCTTAGATAATGGGCCCTATTACACTTAATATGACTTTGCTGTTTTTATCCTCTCATCAATCGGTGGGTGGTCAAAAAAGAAAAACTTAATTAGGGGATGGGGGGTTCTATCGGCAAGATTTTGTACGGCAAGTTTATCCATTAGAGAAATAAATGCCTCTTTGTTTTGAGTTGTTTTAAGCGCCAACTTATCCGCCTCTTTTTCAAACCTTCGGCTGATATATGCTTCTAAAGGCTGCGTAATAATCCCAAATAATATAAAATATAAAAAAACTAGCGGCAAACTAGCCACTTGGCTGAGGAAGCTTAATTTAAAAATTGTTAAACAATAACCACTAGTCTTAAAAATAACAAAAAACAATCCCAAAGTTACCAAAGAATTTACAAGAATCAGCTTCATAATATGCTTTAAACGATAATGCGCAAACTCATGCGCCAGGATTACCTCAATCTCATCATAACTATACTTATCTTTTAAGGTATCTGCCAAAATCACCCGCCGAGTGCGCCCCAACCCCGTAAAAGCAGCGTTCGCCTTTAGTGTTTTCTTGCTGAGATCTATCTGGAAAACATCCATCAACTTAATCTGCATTTTACAAGCTAGATTAAAAATCCTTTGACGCAAGAACTCATCATCTAATTTCTTATATTTAAAAAATAACGGAATAATCAGCACTGGGGTTAATTTTGCTAAGATTACGCTAAAAAATATCCAAAAAATAGATATAACAAACCACCAGCAATTACTAAATCTATTCAAAATCCAGTAAAAAGCTAAAACCAGTATTAGTGAAATTACATATGCTAAAACACCTGACTTTAGCTGGTCTATCCACCAGTCTTTCGCCTTCTGTTTAGACAAATTGAATTTATGTTCTAAAATATAACTACTATAAAAATTAAGCGGTAAATTTAATAAATAGTATAAAAGCGAAATAACCAGAAAAAACACACTAATTAACAAACCAGCGGATAGATTTATGTTTTTAAGTAGAGTCTCTAAGAACAAAGAAAACCCTGAACCTAAAATTATTAGGAGCAGGGTTATAGTATAAAAAGTATCAATAATACTTAAACTATACTTTGTATTTGAATATTGTTTGCCTCTCGAAGCCATCGCTTCTTACTTATCTTTCTTTGCTTGCGGGGCAACATTAACAAAGGTACGCACCTTACCATGGCTGGTCTTTTTACGAGTAAAATAAACCTTACCCGAATAAGCAGCAAACAAAGTACCTAAACCCCGGACTCCTACTCCTGCTTTATAACTATCTATGCCACGTACCAATATCTCTCCGGTCTTGACCAGCTTGCCTCCGGATGATTTCATTGCCTTATCTTTCTTGGGAGTTGAAAAACCACCAATCATTTTAATTTCCTCCTAATATCATTACGTCTCAATTACGTCAT
>JAKLQX010000016.1 GCA_022013085.1 Candidatus Omnitrophota bacterium
TGAAGCAATGTACCGGCTAATTTCTTCTCGCTCCATGAGCGTAATTCTTTGGTATTTAATCATTAGCAACTCCTTTCTCCTGCTATTATAGCAGATTAAGGTGTTGCATTAGTTCCTTGAACCGACAGACAGTGTACGTAATTGCTTATAGCGTAATGGTTTAGAAAACAAATGCACGAATTTCTTTATAAGAATAATCAGCTTTATTGTGAGAATATTTTAGTTGAAAGATTAGCTAAAACGTATGGCAGCCCGCTTTACGTTTATAGCTATGCAACACTTGTAGACCACTTTGTTAAGCTGCGTAATGCCTTTGCTTCGCTTGATCCGCTTATTTGTTATTCAGTCAAAGCTAATTCTAACCTGGCGATTCTTAAAGCATTAGTGAATATTGGCGCGGGATTAGATATTGTTTCCGGTGGGGAGCTTTCGCGAGCGTTAGAAGTTGGCTGCCCCGCGAAAAAAATTGTTTACGCGTCAGTAGGAAAGACTGACCAAGAGATCGCTAAAGCTATAAATAAAGGAATTTTATTTTTTAATGTAGAATCTTTGCCGGAATTAGTTAATATTAATCGCATTGCAAGAGGTAAAAATAAAGTTATAAAAGTAGCTATCCGCATAAATCCTGATGTTGAGGTAAAAACTCATAAATTCATCACTACGGGAAAAATTACTAATAAATTTGGCATCGACTTAAACAGCGCGTATAAAATATTATTAATGCGAAATAAATTTAAGAACGTTTGTATATGTGGTTTGCATATTCATATCGGTTCTCAGATTACGCAGGGGGCTCCTTTTGTGGCGGCAATTAAAAAGGTTTCTAATTTTATTAACAAGATTAGCCTAAAAGGTATTGGGTTAGAATATTTGAATATCGGGGGAGGCATGGGGATTATTTATGACAATGAAAATCCTCAGAGCGCGCAAATCTATGCTAATCAGATTACCCCCCTCTTAAAGAAGACGGGTTTAAAGATCATTATGGAGCCGGGTAGATTTATTGTTGGCAACGCCGGTATTTTGATTACCAAGGTTCTTTATATTAAGAAAACTCCTAAGAAGAAATTTATTATTGTTGATGCGGGTATGAATGATTTGATCCGTCCGGCACTTTACGGGGCATATCATAACGTTGTCCCATTAAGAAAAATTTCTCAAACTGAAAAAGCAGATCTGGTGGGCCCGATCTGTGAAAGCGGCGATTTTTTAGCTAAGGCAAGAAACATTGCTAAAGTTAAAGTGGGAGATTATCTGGCGGTAATGAGCGCCGGGGCATACGGTTTTAGTATGTCTAGCAACTACAATTCCCGCTTAAGGGCAGCTGAGGTTATGGTGGCTCGAGGCAAGATCTTTGTAATTAGGAAAAGAGAAGTAGCCCGAGATTTAATGCGTAATGAATTAATTCCTGGTTTTTTATCAAAACCGTAGGGGAGGTTTAAACCTCCCCTACGGTTACAAAGACTAAATGAAAAAGATTATTTTTACTAAAATGGTTGCTTCAGGGAATGATTTTATTGTTATTGATAGGAAGCTAAGTGGCAACTTAGGTAGGTTAGCCAAGTTGCTATGCGATAGAAAATTTGGTATAGGTGCGGATGGTTTGCTTCTACTTGATAACTCTAAGCATACTATGCGTATTTTTAATGCTGATGGCTCAGAGGCAGGAATGTGCGGTAATGGAGCGCGTTGTGCTGCTTTGCTTATCGGGAAAAAAAAGGATAAGATAAATACTTTGGCAGGAGTGGTTAAAACACAAGTATCCGGGGATCAAGCGAGAGTGCAGCTTACTAATCCTGAAGATATAAAATTAGATATTCCTCTAAATGTAAACGGCAGGTTGATTAAAGTAAATTTTATTAATACTGGTGTTCCGCATGTGGTTATTTTTGTGCAGGGAATAGATAGTATTGATGTGAGAAATATTGGAAATAGTATTAGGCATCATACAAAGTTTGCTCCAGCAGGAACAAATGTTAATTTTGTAGAGGCAAAAGACAAAAATCTCATTCAGATTCGCACTTATGAAAGAGGGGTAGAGAATGAAACTTTAGCCTGTGGAACAGGAAGTGCGGCAAGTGCTGTAATTTTTGCTCTCAAGAAGGCAGTAGAAAATTTAGTAAAAGTTAAAACACAGAGCGGGGAAACGCTAAAAGTATTTTTTGAGAAAAATAATAACAAATTTCAAAATATTTGGTTAGAAGGCAGCGCAAAAATAGTTTACAAAGGAGAGTATTATGTTTAAGGGCTCGATTGTCGCCATAGTTACGCCTTTTCATAATGGAGGAGTTGATGAGAAGAAATTAAGGGAGCTGATTGATTTCCAGATTAAAAACGGAACTAGTGGTATCCTGCCTTGTGGCACAACCGGTGAATCTGCTACTTTAAATTTTGATGAGCATGAAAAGGTAATTGAAGTCGTCATCGATCAGGTTAATAAAAGAGTTCCGGTTATTGCCGGGACAGGATCTAACTCTACTGAAGAAGCAATTAAACTTACTCAACAGGCTGCTTGCGCCGGAGCCGATGCTTCTTTACAGGTTTCTCCGTATTACAATCGGCCTACGCAGCGAGGGTTGTATGAGCATTTTAAAGCTATCGCGCAAAGTGTAAAGATTCCGATCATTCTTTATAATATTGCCGGCCGCACTGGTGTAAATATCGAACCCGAGACAATCGCGAAATTAGCGCATGATTGCAAAAATATTGTCGCGGTAAAAGAAGCTTCCGGAAGCCTGGATCAGATGTCGCGTATCAGGCAGCTTTGTCCGAAAGAGTTTATTTTAATGTCTGGTGATGATAGCTTGACTTTACCGGTATTAAGCATCGGTGGAACTGGGATAATATCCGTAGTTGCTAATATTGTGCCTGGCGATGTAGCAAATTTAGTTGATGCTTTTGCCAGAGGCGATCTTAAAGGAGCTCAAGCCTTGCATTTTAAATTACTGCCGTTAGTCAAGGCTGTATTTTTAGAGACAAATCCCATACCAATAAAGACGGCTATGGGGTTATTGGGTATGTGCGATGAAGATTTGCGTTTGCCTATGTGCAGTATGTCGGCGGATAATTTAGAAAAACTTAAAATAGCTTTGAGAGATTACGGGTTGCTTAAGTAAAGGAGAACAAGGATGATAAAGTTAGGGATTGCCGGAGCCTGTGGAAAAATGGGTAGGCGTATTTATGAACTTGCTGCACAAGACAAGGAATTAGAAGTTGGGTTGGCTTTAGAGAAGAAAGGCACCCCTTTAATTGGCAAAGAATTAGGCAGGTTAAAAGTTTCCTCTAATCCAGATGGTTTATTTCTGGTTGATGTTTTGGTAGATTTTACTCTACCAGAAGCCGTTGATGAACATTTAGACTACGTAGCTAAATATAAAAAGGCCTTGGTTTTAGGGACTACCGGTTTAACTGATGCGCAAGTAAATAAGGTTAGCGAGGTATCCAGGGTTGTGCCAATTGTTTATTCTCCTAATATGTCTATAGGGGTTAATGTGTTATTTTCAGTATTACCGGAGATAGCTAAAAAACTAGGCCCAGATTATAGCGTGGAGATTGTTGAGGCGCATCATAAGGCTAAGAAAGATGCTCCCAGTGGCACGGCTAAAAAATTAGCTGAAATTATTAAAAATGTTACTAAAAAAGATCTCGCTATCCACTCTATTCGCTTAGGTGATATTTTTGGTGATCACACTGTGATTTTTTGCGGTAACTCTGAGCGTATTGAAGTTAAGCATCAGGCGCATTCGCGTGATTTATTTGCTGTGGGTGCTTTAAAAGCAGTTAAATGGATTGTTGGCAAGCCCGCTGGGCTATATTCGATGCAAGATGTTTTAAGTAACAGGTCATCCTGACCCCGCCTTGGCGGGGGAAGGATCTCGTTTTTAGATTCTTCGGTCGCTATCGCTCCCTCAGAATGACGCTTATTATTAAGGAGTGTTAAATGTTTAAGGTTTCAAAGAAACTAAATTTACTTCCGCCTTATTTATTTCTAGAAATTGATAAGGCTAAGCGTAAAGCACGCGCCGAAGGCAGGGATATCATTGATTTGGGGATAGGGGATCCAGATCAGCCTACGCCAGATTATGTGATTGATGCATTGAATAAAGCCGTCGAGGACCCGGCAAATTATCGTTATGCTTTGGATCAAGGAATGCCGGTTTTGCGTTACGCGATTGCAGCCTGGTATAAGCGCAGGTTTAATCTGGTTTTGAATCCAGATACAGAAATTCTTCCTCTCATCGGCTCAAAAGAAGGGATTGCGCATTTTCCTTTAGCTTTTATAAATCCAGGTGATTTTGCGCTTGTGCCTGATCCATGTTATCCTCCGTATAAAGGTGGAGTAATTCTTGCTGGCGGTAAAGTGCATCTTATGCCTTTGCTTGAAGCAAATAACTTCCTTCCGGATTTAAAAAGAATACCATTTTTAACGCGTAAGAAAGCAAAAATAATCTTTGTAAATTACCCCAATAATCCTACTAATGCTTGTGCCAGTGATGAGTTCTATGCTGAATTGATAGATTTTGCGAAAAAAAACAAAATTATTATAATTTCGGATGTTGCTTATTCAGAGATGGCTTATGATGGGTATAAACCGCGTAGCCTTCTGGAGTTTCCCGGAGCAAAAGACCTGGTTATTGAGTTTCATTCATTATCTAAGATCTATAATATGACTGGCTGGCGTGTAGGTTGGGCGTGTGGTAATCCAACAATAGTCGCGGCTTTAGCTAAAGTGAAATCAAATATCGATTCTGGAATATTTTCGGCTGTACAATTAGCCGGAGTTGCTGCACTTAACGGGGATCAGCATTTTGTGCAAGATATGTGCCAATTGTATCAGGAGAGACGAGATATTTTATGTTCTGGTTTAAATAGCTTAGGTTGGAAGTTAAATAAGCCAAAGGCAACTTTTTATTTATGGATTAACACTCCGGGCAAAGTTGATTCTATATCTTTTGCCGCACGGCTTTTAAAAGAAGCTGATATTGTGGCTACTCCGGGAGTAGGTTTTGGAAGATATGGCGAAGGATATATTCGTATGGCTTTAACTGTCAATAAAGAAAGAATAAAAGAAGCGTTGATCAGGCTTAAGAAAATAACCTAATGGCGATTTGTTACCTTGGGCTCGGGTCGAATTTAGGCAATCGCAAAAGGAATATACAGTTGGCTGTTAAAAATATTAAATTGCTTAGAGATACTTGTATACTTAAAAAATCTAAAATTGCCGCATCTTTTCCTGTTGGTGGCCCTTCCGGGCAGGGTAATTATTTAAATGCTGCTTTAAAAATCGAAACTAAGCTTACTCCTATAAATTTACTGAAAAAACTTAAGAAAATTGAAATTATTTTAGGCCGCTTTAAGAGTGTGCGATTTGCTCCTAGGATTATTGATTTAGATATTCTACTTTATGCAGATAAAGTTATAAATAGTAAAAAATTAACAATCCCGCATCCGCGAATGTTTGAGCGGGATTTTGTGATTAATCCTTTAAAAGAGGCGATATGCAGGTAATTCGCGATCCGCAAAAATTAATCTTAGCTCTTAAAAAGAGCAAGGCTGGTAAAAATAAAACAATTGGTTTTGTGCCGACAATGGGCGCAATGCATACTGGCCATTTAAATTTGATTAAACAAGCTGCTAAAGATAACCATATTGTTGCGGTAAGCATCTTTGTTAACCCTCAGCAATTCGGCCCAGGCGAAGATTTAAAGTTTTATCCGCGCCCGCTTAAAAAAGATATTCAGCTTTGCCGCAAGCAAGGAGTGGATTTTATATTTCTTCCTGATAATAAAATTATGTATCCTGATGGTTATTCTACATTTATTAATGTTGGCCGGTTAAGTCATTTGCTTTGTGGAGCTAAACGGCCCGGGCATTTTCGCGGTGTAGCAACTGTAGTAGCTAAGCTGCTTAATATCGTCAAGCCAGACAACCTTTATTTAGGCCAAAAAGATGCTCAGCAGGCAATTATTATTTCCAGGATGATTAAAGATTTAAACTTCCCGGTTAAAGTAAATGTTTTGCCTATTGTACGTTTTAAAGATGGATTAGCCTTAAGTTCACGCAATACTTACTTAAACAAAAATGAAAGAACTAGTGCGGTAGTTCTATTTAAGGCCTTACGGCTTGCAGAAATTCTGGTTAGTAATGGCCAGCGTAATGCAAACAGAATAATAAGCAGAATGAGTCAACTTATTGAAAAAAATAAAAAAGCTAAAATTGATTATATAGCTATTGTTAATCAGGAACAACTTAAAGAGATGAAAAAAGTTAAAACAGGAAGTTTGATTGCTTTAGCGGTTAAGATCGGCAAGACTAGGCTTATTGATAACACAATTATTGGCTGCATCTAATATGAATCATCGACAGAGGCTTAAAATCGGTATCGTGGGTTGTGGGGCAATTGGCAGCTCTTTAGCAAAGGAGATAGTCAAAGGTATGCGTAAGCATGCTTGCCTGGTAGCTCTTTTTGATATAAGGCCGGAAAAAGCTCAGTTGCTTTCTAGAAAGCTAACTCGGGATACAAAATTGTGTGTAGGCAATTTGAAAGCTTTAATTAAACGGTCGGATTTGGTAATTGAGGCATCTTCAGCAAAAGCATCATGGGAAATCGTATGCCAATCTTTGTCCGGTGGATGTAAAGTTATGGTTATGAGCGTAGGTGGAATGGTCGGCCACTTAGATGAACTTTATGTTTTATCTAGAAAAAACAATGCGATGGTTTATTTTCCTAGCGGAGCTATTTCAGGGATCGATGCCATAAAAGCGGCAAATATAGGGAAAATACAAAAGGTGGTTTTGACTACGCGCAAACACCCTGATGCATTTAGCGGTGTAGAATACGTGTCCAAGAACTTTAAGCTTAGTGGTTTAAAACACGATAAGCTGTTGTTTAAGGGCAGCGCGGCGATGGCAGTAAAATATTTCCCGCAAAATATTAATGTTGCGGCAGTTTTAGGTTTAGCCGGGATAGGCATGCGTAAAACTCTGGTGCGTATAATCGCTAGCCCCAAGGTAAAGAAGAATATTCATGAAATTGAAATTGAATCGAAGGCAGCTAAAATCTTCACGCGTACTGAGAATATTTTGCATCCACAGAATCCCAAGACTTCTTTTTTAGCGGTGCTTTCGGCAATTGCGACATTAAATGAGATTTTACAGCCGATAAAAATCGGCACTTAATTAAAAAACATACGAAAGGGGGTGAATCAAAAAATGGCAGATAAAGTACTGAAGGTGGGAATAAAGAGGGAAAAAGGTTATCTCTATTATATTGACAAGCAGGGTGACGTATCTTGCGCCAAAATGGCAAGAGGTGCGAAAAAGGGAGGTAGCCCCAAGAAGGTAGAGAAATGCGGTATCAAGAGAAAAGTCGGATACCTTTATTTTCTCGATAAGAAAGGCGATGTCTCTTGCGCTAAGATGAAAAGAGGCGGAAAGAAGAAAAAGAAATAATTTTCCGGCTTCTGAAAAAGTATAGCCCCTGTATAAATAGATTTATTTTTCTAAATTTACAGGGGCGTACTTTTTATGCTATAATCAGCCTATGATTGAGAACAAAAAAGTTGTTGTAGTAATGCCTGCCTTTAATGCCGCCCGGACATTGGAAAACGTTTATCAGGAGATTCCTAAAGGGATTGTTGACGAGGTATTGTTAGTTGATGACCAAAGCCAAGACGATACTGTGGCAATCGCCAAGAAATTAGGGTTAAGGATATTTTTTCATGAGAGAAACTCTGGTTATGGAGCAAACCAAAAAATTTGCTACCGGGAAGCTTTGAAAATAGGGGCAGATATTGTTATCATGTTGCATCCGGATTATCAATACCCGCCTAAATTAATAAATGCTTTTGCTGCGCTTATTTCTAGTAATATGTTTGACATTGTCTTAGGTTCGCGTATCTTAGGCGGTAGAGCATTATCTGGAGGTATGCCTCTTTATAAGTATGTATCAAATCGCGTACTTACCTTTATAGAAAATATTCTTCTTCGCCAGAAGTTATCTGAGTATCATACGGGTTATCGGGCTTTTTCCCGCAAGGCGCTGCTCGAGCTGCCTTTATTAGAAAATTCAGATGATTTTATTTTTGATAACCAGATTATTGCCCAAGGTGTTTATTTTGGTTATAGATTTGGAGAGATTACCGCGCCATCAGTTTATACTCATGAATCTTCAAGCATCACATTTAAACGTAGTATTATTTATGGTTTAGGGGTTATCCTTACTGCGATTAAATTTAAATTGCAAGTTTTACGTTTAGGAAACTTTAAAATATTTAACAAAGATGGCAAGAAAATTGTTATTTAATCCTTTCTTTTTTAAATAATGCTCATAAACAACTACTATTAAAATGAAAAATGAGTTTATAGTTATTCGTGGTGCCAGGGAGCATAATCTTAAGAATATCAACCTGGATTTACCGCGCAACAAACTGATTGTTATAACCGGTTTATCAGGATCCGGAAAATCCAGCCTTGCCTTTGATACGATTTATGCAGAAGGCCAACGCAGGTATGTTGAGAGCCTTTCCAGTTATGCTCGGCAGTTTCTTGAGCAGCTACAGAAACCAGATGTGGATTTTATCTCTGGTTTATCCCCAGCGATTGCCATCCAACAACGTTCGGCAGGAGGCAATCCCCGCTCAACTGTTGCTACACAAACGGAGATATATGATTATCTAAGGCTATTATTTGCCAGGATAGGCAAGGTGCACTGTTATAAATGCGGCCTGTTGATTCAAAGTCAAAGTGCGCAGGAGATAGTTGAATCAATTATGAATTTTCAAGCGAATAATGATGTGCAGATTCTTGCTGGTTTAATCCAAGGGAAAAAAGGACAACATAAAGATATTTTTTCGCAGATTCAGAAATCCGGATTTGTGCGTGCCAGGGTAGACGGTAAAATTTATGAATTACCCGCAAAAATAAAATTAGCTAGATATAAACTCCATAATATAGAAGTAGTGGTTGATCGCTTGCATGTTCAGCCGGATGTTTTAAAGCGGCTTACGGATTCTATTGAAACTGCTCTTAAAGTAGGCAAGGGCACGGTTATTATTGCTAAAACAGGCGCATCCCGGGACTTAATCTTTAGTGAACAATATGCCTGCGCTAATTGCCAAATAAGCTACGCAGAGATTAATCCACGAAATTTTTCTTTTAATTCCCCTTATGGGGCATGTCCTGAATGTAATGGCTTAGGAATTAAGCTTGAATTTGATCCGGATTTAATTATTCCAGATAAAAATAAGAGCATTAATGCCGGAGCCCTCCAACCGTGGAAGCGTGGCGGTAGAGGCTATATCCTTTATTATCGTTGGTTGATACGGGAGTTAAGCCATCGCTTAAAGTTTTCCCTGGATGAGCCTTTTAAGAAATTACCCAAGTTTGCGCAGAAGGCAATTCTTTATGGCACAGATGAGATAATCGGTAGTAAACCATTTGAGGGGGTTATCCATAATTTAGAAAGGCTATTTAATCAAACAGACAGCGATTATCTGAAAGAAGAAATTAGCAGGTTCATGTCCAGCCTCCCTTGCCCGGCATGTTTTGGCGCCAGGCTTAAGCCGGAAAGTTTATCAATAAGGATTAATCAAAAGAATATTCGGGAGATCACCTGTATGTCTATAAAAGAGGCAATGAATTTTTTTTCTTGCCTAAAATTAACAGAAAAAGAAAAATTAGTCAGTTATCAGGCATTAAAAGAAATAACTCAAAAATTGAAATTTTGCGTTGATGTTGGCTTGGACTATTTAACTTTGGACCGTAAAAGTGCAACTTTATCCGGTGGAGAGGCGCAGAGAATACGCTTAGCTACTCAGGTGGGTTCTGGGCTGGTAGGGGTTTTATATGTTTTGGATGAGCCGAGCATTGGTTTGCATCAACGGGACAATGAAAAACTACTCTCTACTTTAAAGGCACTGCGGGATTTAGGCAATACCCTGGTAGTTGTTGAGCATGACCAAGCTACTATTTTAAGCGCGGATCATATTGTGGATTTAGGCCCCGGGGCAGGCAGGCATGGAGGTAAGGTTATTTTTTCGGGTAATAAAGAGGAGCTTTTAAAAAGTGAAGATTCCTTAACCGCAAAATATATCCGTAAGGAGCTTTCGATTCAGCCGCCTGTAAACAGACGCACCTGGCGGAATAAGAAATATATTGAGATAAAAGGGGTTTGCGAACATAACCTTAAAAATATTAATTTGCGTTTTCCTTTAGGCACGTTTATTTGTGTAACCGGAGTATCAGGATCTGGTAAATCTACTTTAATTAGTGATATACTTTATCCAGCCTTAGCTCAGAGGATATATCGATCTAAAGTTAAACCCGGGGCATTTAAGAGTATAAGCGGGACAGAACAAATTGACCAGGTAATTGTCGTTGATCAGCAGCCAATCGGCAGAACTCCACGTTCAAACCCGGCAACTTATACCGGAGTATTTGCTCATATAAGAGATTTATTCGCCCAGCTTCCAGAAGCGCGTCAACGAGGCTATAAACCGGGCAGATTTTCATTTAATGTTAAAGGCGGCCGCTGTGAGTCTTGCGGAGGCGATGGGATAAAGAAGATTGAAATGCATTTTTTACCTGATGTATATGTAAAATGCGAGCTGTGCAAGGGGTTAAGGTTTAATAACGCGACTTTAGAGGTAAAATATAAAGGCAAATCTATAGCAGATGTTTTAGAGATGACGGCTGAGGAGGCCTCGGGGTTGTTTAGTAATATCCCGAAAATAAAAAATACCTTTGAATATTTAAATGACGTGGGGTTAGGCTATATTCAATTGGGCCAAAGCGCTACTACTCTTTCCGGAGGAGAGGCGCAAAGGATTAAGCTTTCTTCGGAATTATGTAAACGCTCAACCGGAAAAACTCTTTATCTTCTTGATGAGCCTACTACCGGTTTGCATTTTGCCGACGTAGCTAAGTTATTATCTGTGTTAGGAAAATTAGTTGAGCGTCATAATACTGTTGTAGTAGTTGAACATAATTTAGAGGTAATTAAATGCGCCGATTTTATTATTGACTTGGGGCCTGAGGGCGGGGATAAGGGTGGAGAGGTCGTCGCTTCCTGTAGCCCGGAAGAGTTGATAAAAATAGACAAATCTTATACTGCTAAGTTTCTTAGAGAGGTTTTAATAAAAAAATGAACCCCGCACCTTCTAAATATTCAGCTATTAAAGTCGTAAGGTTTAAAGAATTGAATAAAAAAGAAGGTGCGGGGTGAAGATAAAAATTGTCGGTGTATTTATTTTGATATCATTTTTTATTTCTATGGCTATAGCTTATGATGATCCTAAGGAAGCAGAACTGCTTTTTATGGCTAAGAAAGCCTACGAGGACGGTTTTTATGAGGTTACTTTGGGGATGCTAGAAAGGTTCCAAAAAGGTTTTCCGGATTCTGAAAAAATAAACGAAGCGCGGCTACTAAAAGGGCAAAGTTATTTTCACCAGGGCCGTTACATGGAGACATTAAATACGCTTGAAGCTTTATTGGTTGATCCCGAAGCCGCCAGTCTTAAAGATGCCATTTATTTCTGGATGGCAGAGGTGCATTTTAAAGGCAATAATTTTGAAAAAGCTGTTGTTTTTTATCAGAAATTAATCAATGATTTTCCGCAGTCGTCTTATGTGCCGGCAGCATATTATTCATTAGGATGGTCATTTTCTCAAATGGGGAAATACGATCAAGCTTTACAAAACTTAAAAAGCTTGCGGGAGAAGTTTCCTAATGAGCCACAAAGCAAAGACGCTGCCTTTAAATTGATTGAGTGTTTATATAACCTTAAAAATTATTCTGAATTAGCAAGTAAGATTAAATTTGTGCTTAAGCTTTATGCTTTTGATACATTACGCTTGCCCTATTTATATTTTTACCTGGCGGAATCTGAATATTATCTGGGTAATCTTAATGAGGCAGCTAAGAATTATTTTAAATCAGCGCAAGCTTTTAAGGATGAAAAGGCCCAGGCTTTGGCAAAATTAGGTTTAAGCTGGTCTTATCTTAAGCTCAAAAAATATGAGGAAGCTGAAGAGATTTTTGCTGATATCAGGCAAAGCAGCCTGGATAAGAAAAACCTGGATATCCTTATATTGGGCCAAGCAGCGTTAATGTCACAGTCTAACCGGATTTACGAAGCAAAAAAGCTCTATCAGCAACTTATTGACGTTAGCAACGATCCCTTGATACGCCTTCAGGGCTATATAGGTAAAGCCGATGCGTTTTATAATTTAGCTGAGTATGCCCAAGCGGTTAAAGTATATGAAGAGGGCCTGGCGGATATAGCCAAAACGAATAATCAAGCCAATGGGACAAATGAACTGATTGATAAGTTACGTTACAATTTGGGCCTAGCTTATATAAAACAAGGGGCAGTTAAATCCGGGATAGCTGTATTTAAAGATATCGCTGAGGAAAGCGTTGATTCGGTTGTAAAGATTGGGGCGCTTTGCCGAATAGGTGATACTTATCAGGATGCCGGCGAATACTTGAAAGCAGAAGAGGTTTACGCAAAGATTTTGAAACAATTCCCTGATTCATCTTTCGCGGATTATACGTTATATCAAATCGGGCTCTCGCAACTAAAGAGGCTGGATTACATATCTGCGATTGCTTCATTTAAGCTCTTGATAAAGAATTATCCACAATCAAAATTTCTAGAGGATACAATTTATTCTTTAGGGGTTTCCTATTTTTATAAACAAGATTATGGTTTAAGTTGCGAAATTTTAGCTAAGTTTAAAAATGAGTTTAAGGGTAGCCGATTGTCTGGGCAGGCCATTTTTACGTTGGGGCTAGCCTTTCTTAATTTGGGAAAAATTGATGAAGCGTTCAATATTTTTAATGATATCCTCAAGCAGTATCCTCAAGACACTGAATTAATGCAGAAGGCGGAATATGAGATTGCAGATTGTTATTATAAACTGGGCCAGGAAAAAGAAGCAGTAAGGCGGTTTAAGTTCTTGCGTGCTAAATACCCCGATTCGAAGCTTATTCCGGAAATTATGTGGTGGCTGGGCAAATATTATTACCGTTTGAATGATTTAAACCTAGCGCGCAGGTATTTTAGCTCTCTGGCAAATGACTTTCCGAGTAATAGTTTAGCTGGGGATGCATTATATGCTTTAGGTTTAGTTTTTAGGGATGAGTTTAAGCTTGGGCAGGCAGTTGATAGCTTTAAAATGGCGATTAAGTTTACAGGCGGAGAGTCAAAGGCGGAAGCTGCTTTAGCTATAGCTGATATTTATTTCCATCAGGAAAGATTTGAAGAGGCACTTAGTGAGTACAATCAGATTCTTAAAACATACCCCAATCTAGGCTTTTTGGTTTTTCCCGGAATAGCTAGATGTTATTACAAACTGCTGGATTATGAACAAGCGAAATTATTTTATCAAAAAGCTTTAAAGTTGATTGATATTAAGGACGCAAGCGACATTCAATTTAGTTTAGCTGAGGTGTATGAGGCTAAGAATGAACTGGATGCTGCAATTACAATGTATCTTAAATTAGCGGATACTTATAATGATAATACGCAGTTATCAATTCGCGCGCTTTTACGCGCTGCAAAGATCTACGAAGACAAGGATGATTTTAAGAGCGCTTTAGGTATATACGAAAAAATCACGCAGAATAAGACCGAAGAATCAAAATTTGCTCAGGAGCGGATTGAGTGGATCAAGGCGAGTATCAAATAAAGTAGTTGACTTATTTTGGTTTATTTATAAAATACATGCATAGCCTACCAGCCGGTAGAGATAAAGGAAGGAACACCCCGTGCTTAAAAGGTACCCCGCGCTTATATGAATTGCGCGGGTGTTCGCCAGGTGGCGAAAATTGCGCGGGTGTGCCCTTATGGGCAAGGAGAGAAAATGATAATTGAAATCGGGATCGTTGCAGGTGAAATTTGGCATTACTTGGATCAGCACGGAGAGGTTGGTTTTTCTAACCTAGTTAAGGGGATTGAGCACACTCCTGATAATGTGTTGTTGAGTTTAGGTTGGCTTGCCCGTGAAGGCCATGTAATTTTAGTCAAAATTAATAATGGTTACCAGATTTCTTTAAGGAAAGATGCCTGATAGCAATAGAAAAGGAGTGCTTCTTCTTATTGTTATAGGGACTATTCTTGTGGTCGTAACACTGAGTACTGTTATGCTTAGAATTATGCTTAGCCAATCACGTTTAACCCACCATCAAGTAAGTAGGATTCAAGCCCAGTATGCTGCTAAAGCTGGAGTTATTTATGCCTTGGAAAAGCTACGCAGAAATGATGATGCATGCTGGAGTAGTGGTTCCTATACCAGGATTATGCGGAAGTCTGGCGCAGCCGCATGTGTTGTTATTGAACCAAACCTGCCTAATTCAGTTTCGCAAGTTGATATTACTGTAGGTGCTCTTGTTTCTGGCTCGCGTAAAATAAGCGCCAAAGCTACCTATACCTATCTTTAATTGAACCCACAATTCATCGCGTAAATCTATTATAATCTAAGTAAGTCTATAATAATCGTCCTGTTAACATCTATATTTTATGCTCGGAAAACTAACATTCTAAGTAAGTCCAGGTAAGTTTATATAAAAAAACACTTGACAAGATATGTGTATTATGTTTTAATTAAGCCTATAGTAACTTATAGCTAAAGGAAGTAAAACTTATGTCAAGGCTTATAGATATTGATGAGTTAGCAGAATACCTAAAATTAAAGAAGCAGACTATATATAATTGGCTTAATCAAGGCAAGATTTCTGGAATGAAGGTAGGGGGAGTTTGGAGGTTCGATCGCCGCGATATTGATACTTGGTTGAGGAGTAAAAAACGGACTTCTACTTCAGGAGAACAGTTATGAATTCTCTAGGAATATATTTTGGGACCAATTCAATTGGCTTGGCAGAGGGAAATAATAAGAGGCTGGTGAATAGCGTAATTATCTCCCAGGCGAGTATATTTTCCGGTGATTTTGAGGAGAAGGTTCCCACGGACGTAAAAATTGTTGCGCTGATTAAGGATGCATTGCGTACCAATCATATGAATGTCGACCATGGGAGTATTTGTATTTCCGGACAGGATCTTATAATCCGCACTTTTGAAATTCCCAGGTTGCCGAGTAATGAGCTGCAAAATGCAATTAATTTTGAAGCCAAGAAGTACATTCCTTTTAAACTGGAGGATTTAGTTTATAATTTTCAAGTTGAGCCAAATAAGAAAAATAGGCTAAATACCATATTATTTGTTGGTATGAAGAAAGAGGTCCTGGAAAAATATGTTTCTATATCCAGGCAGTTAAATATTAAGATTAACGATGTTGAGTATTCTGCTTTTAGCCTTTTGCGTTTTTTAAAGTTATGCGGAGCAAAAGACAGCGGAGTTATTGCCAGCTTTTGTTTTGACCTAGATAATGAGGATGAAATAAATTTTGTGGTTTCTGAAAACGGATTCCCATTTTTTAGCCGGGATATAATACTTGCTTCTGCTATAAACGATTTGGATGGTTCTGTTGTTAATGATCGAGTAAAAAAGTATGATAAGTTAAAGAGCGAAATACGCGTTTTTCAGGATTATTACCGCCGTAAGTTTCCAGATAAGGGAATTAAAACCCTTTATGTACTTTCTGGCCAGGATATACGCGAGGACCTGAGAGATTTTTTTACTAGTTGTGGTATTTCAGCAAAATTTGTTGATACCAGTAAGGTTTTAGGTAAAGGCGTAACTTATTCTTCAATTCTTGCCAAAAGCTTCGGGGCAGTTCTTTTTAGGGACATGCCTTTAAAAGTAAAGATCAATCTTTTTAACACACGGCTAAAGGCAGCTAGTGCTATAGGTGAAAAGGATATTTTTGCCTTTTTGGAAGGCATAAAGATAGATTTTAAAGTTATATTCCTGGGTATTTTCATATTCGCAGCTACTTTTGGTTATGGTATATACAGAACGCTACCAGTGCGTGAAGAATTAAACTCTATGAAAAATAATAGGTTGAAACTAGCCTCGGTTTCCGCAGGAGAAGATTTTACGGTTTTAGTTGCCCGGGAAAAAAATCTTAAAAAGAAGCTGAATAATTTAGACAGTTTAATTAAAGACCAGCTTTATGCCACTTACTTTTTAGATATTATACCAAAGGTTTTGCCGGAAGGCGCCTGGCTTACTAAGTTTATTTCTACGCGCAAAGAAGATGGCCGGCCTGAAGTTATTCTTGAGGGGGAGGCTTATTTAGGTGATAGTGATAAAGAATTTGAAGTAGTAAGTAAATTTTTATCCAATCTTAAGAGCAATCAGTTTTTTTCCAAGAACTTTAAAGAAATAACTATTACTTCTGTTGATCGTAGGGTAATCGGCGATGAGAGTGTGGCGATTTTTAGTATTGCTTGTAGAAATTATCCGGAGATAAAGCAAGATGGTAGCAATTGATTTCTTCAGTAAGAATAAAAACAAAATTATAAATGCTGGAGTTATATTACTGTTAATATTTGTGACTTTTTATCTATATAACATACAAAGCAAGCAGCTTGCTTTGTTAGAGAAAAGTAAAAACGAGGAAATAAAAAAGAGTGAAGTAATCAAAAGTTTAATTCAGGTGGAGAAAGGGATCAACAACTATAAACAAATTTTTAATAGGAAAGACCTAGGTTCAGTTATTGACGCAATGACTGATATCGCAAAGGACACCAGAGTTAAGGTATCTTCAGTTAAACCCGGAGTGGAGCAGCAATATGCGGAGTATATAAAGACTCCATTTTTGATTGTGGTTAGAGTTGCGGATTATCATGCTTTGGGACAATTTATTAGCAAGGTCGAGAATTACAAAGATTTGTTTCTTGTGGAAGACATTAATATTACTACATCTAATAGCATGCAGAGTGATAAAGAGAAAGGGAAAGACTTGGATATTAGTTTAAAGATAAGCACAATAACTTGTCGATAATATGAGAAGAGCGGATAAGTTGTTAAAGTTAATTTTTATCTTAACATTACTGATAAGTTCTGCGCATATAGTTTTCGCAGAAAATAATGACGATGGGATAATTTTGCGTCCTGTAATTGTTTATAACTCCGGGGATTTACGTAACCCATTTAGCAACCTATTCCAGTTAAGCAAAGAAAAAGAGGAGCAAAGTATTCAGGCGCCAAAAGAAATTATTGAACCACAGGTGCCTATGCCTAGCTTGGAAAATTTTAAAGTGCAAGGTGCAATTTGGGGTGGTAAGTTTCCACAAGTAATTATTAACAACAAAATGTTAAAGGTTGGGGATTTAATTGATGATTTTGAAATAGTAAATATAGAGAAAAAAGGGATTACTTTGAGTTTTAACGGAATGATTGCCAATCTAGATTTTACTGGCTATACCCCGGCTTTAGGGAAAGGGGATAAGGAGGAAAAATGAAAAAAACTTTTTTGATTTTTGTTTTTATTTTTTCAATTGCATGTGTGTTTTTTATCCCGCATTTAAATGCGCAGTCGCAGGAACCTCTCATAGGCTCTGAGCCGATCATTTCTATGGATTTTCAAGATGTTAGCATAAAAGATGTGCTTAAAATGCTTTCCATGCAGTCAGCAATGAATTTTATTGCCTCTGAGGCAGTGGCTGACAGAAAGATAACTCTTTATTTCGATAAGGTGCCTTTGAGCCAGGCTATGGATAAAATTTTTAGCGCAAACAACCTTTCTTATGAATTGGACAGCAAAGCCAATATTTTTGTAGTTAAGGATTGGGGAAAAATGACTGCTGAAACAATTACCAAAGTATTTTATTTAAAGCATGCCAGTGTTTCAACCTCTTCTTTAAAGCAAGAGGAGTCAAATAATATGAATCCTAGTTCTTCTACTGGGAGTACTTCTTCTAGCACTGCAAGTGCTACTACAAGTAATACTACAGGTGGCAAATGGAAGATAGAAGAAGAGGCTGGGATTACTTATTCCATAAAGAAATTGCTTTCTCCTGATGGTTCATTGGTTGAAGATTTTCGTACCAATAGCCTGATTATCACGGATTCACCTGCGCGTATGAAAATAATTACCCAGGTGGTTATTTCTCTTGATATTGAAATTCCCCAGATTATGCTGGAAGTTGAAATGCTTGATGTAAGTAAAAATTCGATTGATAAGTTGGGGGTTAAGTACGGTCAAACTCCTTTTACGGCATTAATTTATGGCGCTTCTGCAAGTATGGGATTTCCTTATGGAAGTTGGAGTAAAATTCTTAATCCCGGTAAAGGAAGCATGAGTATTAATCCTGGCTCAGTTGATCCTGTTACTGGCGTGGCCTCAGGTAATCCTTATGAAATTCAGTTGGACTTTTTGAAATCGCAATCTGATACTAAAGTTTTAGCCAGGCCAAGGATTATGACTTTGAATAATGAAACCGCAGAGATTAAGATTACTACTAATGAGGCGATTGGCCAAATTACTGATACTCAAGGCCAGGGCACGGCTTCATCAACAACTACTAGCGCTGAGAGAGTAGAGACCGGCGTGTCACTTAGAGTAACTCCGCAGATTAATTCTGATAACGGAGAGATTACCATGTTTATTTATCCTAGTGTCAAGGATGCTACTACCAGTACTTTTAACACTGCGTATAAAGACCCTGAAGAGCGTTCTACTAAGTCAACAGTAAGAATTAAAGATGGCGAGACAGTAGTTATCGGCGGCTTGATCCGTCACGATAGGTCTGAAACTGTGACTAAGTTGCCGATATTAGGGGATATTCCTTTAATTGGCGCTATGTTTAGGCATAAGAATATGGATAAAAATAGAGAAAGAGAACTTTTGGTATTTATTACTCCTCATATCATTAAGAGCGGCCAAGCAAAGTTAAAGGAAATGCAAAGATTCAGCTTGCCTATCCGCGAGCAGAGTGCAGTTACCCACGTTAACCGTGATTATTTGGTTAATTCTAGTTTGAATAATTTAGATAAAAAGCGATAAGAATGCCAAGAGATAAGTATTTAAGACTAGGCGAACTTCTTATAAGTGAAGGTTTAATTACACCTAGCCAGTTAGAAAAGGCTATTAGTGTTCAAAGGCAGGAGTCTGGCCGGTTGGGTGAGGTATTAATCAAGTTAGAAATGATAAAAGAGGATCAGATTGTAGCTGCTTTGGGAAAGCAGTTAAATGTTCCTTTTTTTACTCTTGGCACGGGCATGCTTAAACCAGTGGTTGATCAAGGGCTAGAGCATTTGATCTTGCAGGAGTTTGCGTTTAAGAATAATGTATTGCCTTTGTCGCGTACACTCAGGTCGCTTACAGTGGCCATGTTCGATCCGTTGGATTTCATCTTAATAGATAATTTAAAAAAACTTACTGGTTGTGAGATTAACCCAGTTATTGCCGCACGTTCGGATATTAAAAAGGCAATTGAAGAATTCTACGGAAAATCTGCGATGTTGCGAGATGCAGTTGAGTCTAGTTATGATATTAATACAGAAATCCTGGATGTAGGGGATGATTTAGGCCAAGAGTTAAGTTTGGATAAGCTAATTGCCCGTGCCGAAGAAGCGCCAGTAATCAAAATGGTAGATTTGATTATTCGACAGGCAATTGAAGAAGGTGCCTCAGACATACACATTGAGCCTTTTAAGGAAAAAACTTCTTTAAGATATCGGATTGACGGAAAACTTTGTGAAATACCTCCGCCAGCAAAGCACCTACATCTGCCGCTTGTTTCACGCATAAAGATTTTAGCAAAAATGGATATTGCGGAGAAACGCCTTCCTCAGGACGGAGGAATTTTAGTGCGTATTAACGACCGGCCGATTGATATCCGCATTTCCACTATTCCAACTATCTATGGTGAAAAAGTAGTAATGAGAATATTAGATCGTGGCAACAAAGTTCTGGATTTAAATTCCATCGGTTTTGACGCTAAGCAGTTGGAGCAATTGCGTAAAGCAATCAACCAGCCGTATGGCTTGGTTTTTATTACCGGCCCTACCGGCAGCGGAAAGTCAACTACTCTTTACGCGATTTTAAATGAGATTAAGACTCCTATGAAAAATATTGTTACCGTTGAAGATCCGGTAGAGTATAAAATAGATGGAATTAATCAAGTTCAGGTTAAGCCCGAAGTTGGGCTTACATTTGCCGCAGCGTTACGTAGTTTTTTGCGTCAGGACCCGGATATTATGATGGTAGGCGAAGTGCGTGATTTGGAAACTGCTCAAATCTGTATGCGTTCGGCATTTACCGGGCATTTGGTTTTAACTACTTTACACACTAATGATGCTCCTTCAGCGCCAAGCCGCCTTATGGATATTGGTGTTGAGCAATATATGTTGGCTCCTTCTTTGTTAGTAGTTGTTGCCCAAAGATTGATCAGAAAACTGTGTTTAGAATGCAAAGAGGCTTACGAACCTACTGCTGAGCAGTTGAAGGGTGCAAATATAAAAGCAGATTTGATCTACCGGCATAAAGGATGTTCCAAATGCAATAATACAGGCTATAGAGGCAGGACTAATATTTGTGAAGTTATGCCTTGTACCGTAGAAATCCAGAATTTGATTAACCAAAGAGCGACTTATCAAAAGATACGAGAGGCAGCTAGGGCTGCAGGTATGCTAACACTTTATGAGTCAGGGATTAAAAAGATTGAGAGCGGGATAACTTCTTTAGAGGAAATTTTCGCCATTACATTGGGAGCAGAGTAATGCTGAAATTTTATTATATCGCCAGAAATAACTTGGGAGTAAAAGAAACCGGGGTAGAGGAAGGTTTGAACCAGGAAGAGGTAGTAAGTAAAATCCAATCCCGGGGATTAATTGTAATTAGTGTTATTTCTGAAGATGCTAATGCCAGTACTAGCGGATCAATTAGTGCGAGTGTCAAAATTAAATTTAAACAGAAGCGCGACCGGATTACCGGAGCTGACCTTACTCTTTTCTGCAGGCAGTTATCAACTTTGCTTGGAGCAGGGGTTACTATTCTTAAGAGCCTGGATATAATCTCTAAACAAGTAGTCAGTAAAAAATTTTATGCCGTTATCCTAAGTTTACAAAAGAATATGGAAGCGGGATTAAGCTTTCATGAGGCAATGGCTAGGTATCCAAAAGTTTTTTCAGATCTTTGGGTTAATCTTGTAGAGAGTGGGGAGGCTAGCGGAAACTTGGCAGTAGTATTAAGCCGTTTGGCTGCATACCTGGAAAGGGCCGCAGAGTTTAAGAGTAAAATTATTTCGGCTTTAATTTATCCGGCTATTCTTTTAAGTGCAGGTTTAGGGGCGTTGTTTTTAATGGCGGTAAAAATAGTGCCTACCTTCGCAGAAGTATTTAAAGGCTTTAATATTACCCTTCCCTTACTTACTCGGATATTATTAATGGTGAGTGATTTCTTGAGATTTAATATGATTGCCATATTCCTGGTTATCGGCGGCGCAATTTTTGCTTTTAAAAAATACCTTAATACTAATATAGGTAGGAGGAATTTTGAGAGCCTTAAGTTTAAAATGCCTATATTTGGTGAGTTTTTTATGGCTTTAAATGTAGAAAGATTTTCTTCTGAAATGTCTACGCTTCTGGAATCGGGGGTTCCCATCCTTTATTCCCTGGAGATATCAGAACGCAGTGTGGGGAATTTGATTATGGCGGATGTCATTCGTAAGATTAAAGATGATGTGCGCGAGGGTAAATCTTTACGTGAGCCTTTAGAAAAGAGTGCTTTTTTTGACCCTATGTTTATCCAAATGGTCAGTATCGGCGAAGAGATTGGGGAGCTTCCGCAGATGTTTAAAAAGATCAATACTTTTTATGAAGAATACTGTGGAACGTTTCTTACGCGTTTTATCGCTATGTTTGAACCTTTTATTTTGCTTTTTATCGGAGGATTAATCGGCATTATGGTAATTGGAATTTTCTTACCCATATTCGAGATAGCCAAAATCGGGGGATAAATCTTGACAATTTTGAAAAGTGGGTTTAAAATAATTAACAAGAAATTAGACTCCAGCCTCAAGTTAAACGGCGGGATAAATTCGTGTATTAAAAAGGAGGAAAGATGAGGAAAGGTTTTACGTTAATCGAGTTGATAGTTGTAATTATCATTATCGGTGTGCTTGCTAGTTTTGGCTTGCCGCAATACATTAAAGTTGCCGAAAAAGCGAGAAAGGCTGAAGGGGTAAGCTTGCTTAGTGTTATTCGTTCATCACAATTAAGGTATAAGGCTGAAACTGGGGCTTATGCCACAGTAATGACTGTTCTAGACTTAGACTACACAACTCCGAAGTATTTTACTGTTAACGCTCCCGCGGGTACTGCTGCACAGGTAGGCAGGGTTACTAGAAATGGTGTTGAGGGCGCTCAATATGTATATGTGTTGGGGATTAGCGACGCAGGGACTGTTACTTGCACTGGAGCGAGCTGTATTTAGATCATCCCGCGTGCATAAGCTGTAAATTAATAGAAGTTAATACTTTACAGGGTGTTTAATTATGAATAAAGGGTATGCCCAGTTAGAAAATAACATTGTTAAAGAGCATAATTTTCTAACTGGGTTTACTTTGATTGAATTAATTATCGTTGTGGTGATTGTCGGGATATTGGCTGCAATTAGTTTACCGAAGTTTGGAGTTACAAAGGAACGGGCGCTGGATAAGGAAGCTAAAGCTAACCTTGCGCTTATTCAGGCAGCAGAAAAGATTTATAGGATGGAAACAGGAATTTATTATCCTAACGATGGGAGTACTGCAAATGTTACCGGTATAAATACTAATTTAAGAGTTTCCCTGCCTACTAGTGCTTCATCCTGGTGGTATTACGCGTATGGTGATAAGACAACTGCTGTACGTAGCGACAGTAGCAGGACTTGGACTTTAACTTATACGGATACCGGGGGTATTGCGACTTGCACAGGAACCGGATGCCCACCCTACTAATTTACAATAAGCGTTCTACGTCATTGTTTGAAGTAGTTGTAGCAACAGTAATATTTTCTCTGGTGATGGCAGGGATGGCCAGTGTTTTTGTCTCTGGTAAGCGGTATGTATTGCGTGCGCGTGACCGTATAACTAGTAGTGAAATGGGAAAACTTTTTCTTGAGCCTCTTCAATTGGCTGTGCGTGCGGATTCCTGGGATAGCGGTTTTTTAGCATGTGGTGAATTGGGCTTAGGATCACATTCTTGTGGTGCAAGTAGTGTAAATACTATTCCTTATACAGTGCAATATCAGGTGGATAACATTCCTGGGGTTAGTTTACGCCGGGTAACTGCCAAGGTTAGTTGGACAGAACTCTCTCCTTAAGCTTATGCCTAAAAAAGACCACGGAATTACTCTTATAGAATTAATTGTTTCTATGGCTTTAATGTCGTTGGTCGTTCTGAGTATCTACAGCATTGAGTTATTTAGCAGGCATCATGTAATTAGTTCAGATAAACGGGCTAAGGTACAAAATGAAATTTCTTATGCTATTGAATATATGAGTAAATATGTGCAGCAGAGCATAGGAGATTCGCAATTACCCGCGATAAGGAGATATCCTTCTGCGGGAACGCAAACAGGTTTCCAAATAGGCATTGATTTAAATAATCCTCAGACTCCCAAAGATTTAAGCGATGATACCTGGGTCAATTTTTATTTAAGCGGGAACAGCCTAATAGCTCAGAAAGGTGCCTCTAGCGAAGTTTTAACTGGAAGGATTAGTGGTGTTTTTGCGGCTAATACCGTAATGCCGAACTCTCCAGGCCAGGGGTTTTACGTTAATATTACTGATCCGGGCCCTAACCAGGGCATTGCAGTAGATATCGGTTTGGTAGGTAGATATAATCCTACTGTTGCGGCAAGTGCAGATAATCCCCAGGTTTCCATGAAAACACGTTTAGTCAGCCCCAGCTCATCCGCACAGTAAAGAACCTTTTAAATTGCTAACTTATATAAAATATGTTAAATTAAATCAGTTTGGGGCTGTAGCTCAGTTGGGAGAGCACCTCGTTCGCAAGGCGTTCAAGCCAAGTTTCGCAACTCGTTTAAATTCAGCTAACTACAATGATTATCAAGGAGTTAGGTAAAGATTATCAGTGCGGTTGGTATTTATAATTGACGGTTATTGACTATCAATATGGACACTATTTGGACATCAATCCCAAAAAATACCCCCCGGCGGTTTAGAGAACATTGTTAGTCGAGAAAATTTTTATATTTTTCTAAAAGTTTTTTTAGTTTGCGTAGGATGTTGTGAACACAACATGACAAATTAATTTTTTCAGTATGAGTTGGTGGTTAATTTGTCTTAATGTTATGTTTAGATTGTAAAGGGCCACTGAGGGATCTTTGTATTCTTTTGGATATGAGTTGTATAGTTTTATATATTTTTTATCCTTAACGTTACAAGTCTTATATTTCAAAGCAAAAATTGATTTAACTTGACGTTTAATTAATTTGAAAGTATAATCCAACTATGGTATACTTATACCGCAAGGGAAGGACTAAAGATGAAAATAGTTTTTCCCTTTGTTTGTCGAAACGTGAAGGAGGGATAACATGTGTAGTAAGAATGAGAAGGAAAAGATATTAAAAAAAGACATGGGTCCCGTCGTAAGGGCATATAGGGCTGCAAGAATTTCGAAAGAATCCATATATCATATTTGCACAGCCAATACTATTTCTGAGGATATTAGCCTTAATAAAATAATTAATGGCCCCAAGAAATAAGTCGAAACATCTTCTTTTTGATACTCTCCCAGAAACAATAATATGCGATACAACCTTTCTGGTTTTCTCTCTCAATAAAACAAAAAAGGATGTATATAAAAATTTAGTTTGCCGATATTTTCTTAAAAGACTTCTAGGTAGCTCTACTAAAATTTTTATGTCGTCTTTAGTCTTTCCAGAATTTTGGCATGCCAGTTTAAAAATAGCTATAGGCAGGTTGTATGATACTGAAGATGAAGTAAGAATAAATAAAATAATATCTACGCAAAAAAAGAAATGTATTCAAGAATGTTGTGATGAAGTCATTAGGCAGCAGAGGCAGTTTGATAAATTATTAAGTAAACTTAATGAAACTGAAAATAGAGTTTTTATAGTAGAAACATCTAGAGAAATAATGATGGAAGCCGAAAAGCATTTAGTTAAATATAGATTATTAAGTTATGATGCCATACATTTAGCAACGATGACGATAAATAGTCCTTCTAAGTCAAAAATTAATGACATGGTTACATTGGATAAGGATATAATTTCAGATTGCAATATAGATTATAATATTTGGCACAAAGGCGCAGATTATAATGCCATACTTGATTATGAAAAAAGATTGCCAATAGATGAATTGGAACCAGACTCACTATACAAGCCTCCTAGTAAATAAGAAATTTAATGACATAACCTTTTAAAATTAGTATAATATATTTAGTATTGGAGGATATAGATTATGAATAATGAAAGCAATCAGGAAAATCGTTTTAACCTTGAAGATTTCAGTAGAAAATCGGATGCATTTTACAATCGCATTAAGGGGGAACTTGAATCCAAATTTAAAGGTAAATATGTAGCATTAGATTTTGAATCAGAGCGATATTGGATTGGTGATACAACCACAGAAGCCCTTACTAAAGCTAAAAAAGAATTTCCAAGTAAATTATTTTATTTTCTGCAAATAGGCTCACCTGCAACTTTTAATATTCAATCCATAATAAGCCGCTCATGTCTGAAGCCAAAATATGATTTTGCATGGTAGCATTGATGATAAAAATCAACTTTGGGTATCAATTATAGTCGCTGGAGAGTATGGACAACAGAAGATTTCCGCACTTTTAGATACCGGCTTTACAGGTGAATTACAATTACCCCTTCAGATTGCTGTACCCCTCGGTTTAAAACTTGTTGGCGTAGCTTCCTATCAATTAGCAGATGGCTCCATTTCTAAACAAATGCTTTTCTCAGCATCCATAAATTGGGGTACGAAGACGCGTTCAGTAACTGCAAGCGTTGTTATGGATGCAGAAGATGTTTTAATGGGAGTTAGTGTTTTACATGGTTATACTCTATTAGCCGATTTTCAACAAAAACAACTTGTTATTAAAGAACCCGGAACGGATGATCCTCAAATAGAGGCGTAACACAACCTTCAGCCCCAGAATCTTAAATTATGAATTTAAATTGGATAAAATGCGGTGGTAAGCAATGGTGTCGATTATTATATGTAAATTTGCTACACCATCATTTTAACGGACTTGAAGGAGTTTATATTATTTGGCATGGTCAGCCGGATCCTGCGGTTGTTTATGTGGGGCAAGGTAACATCAGAGAAAGATTAACACAGCATAAACAAGATCCTGATATCTTAGCTTATAAAGATCAGGAGTTATTGGTTACATGGGCAAAAGTAGATTCTGCACACAGGGATGGCATAGAAAGATTTCTTGCTGAACATTGGAAGCCTAAAGCAGGGCAGAATTGTCCATTAGCTGATCCAATATCAGTCAATTCACCCTGGGATAAAGCATAAAAATGATAGGAAGTTTTAGGTACGCCTCTAAGACCAAGCCATCTCTGATTTCACAAAAGCTATAGAGATTAATCCTAATGAAGGCTTAGTTTACTACAACCGAGGTTTTGTCTATTTTGCAAAGAAGGATTATGATAAAAGCTGGGTGGATGTTCATAAGGCGGAAAAGCTAAGATATGCTGTAGAAGCTAAATTCCTTGATGATCTCAAGAAAGCAACAGGAAGGGATAAATAGGTTCAGACTTAAAAAAGGAGAGATGAATATGAGAAAATATTGTTTTCTGCTATTAGTAGCAAGTGTTATTTTAAGCGGGTGTGGAACTTACGCAAAATTCACTTACCCATCAGATTACAACAAATTAATACAACTTTATGAGAAACCGAAGTATCCAATTAATGTTGGAGTTTTGCCTTTGGATGATAAAAGACTTAATGAGAATAATTTCGGGGGTTATTTCCTTTATTTAATCCCCCTGATGCCCTTTGGTTCTGCTCAATATACTAGACCTGACTCTGCCACGATGTTTAATACCATTTCTAAATTTGATTTTAATGTATCAGAAGATTTAGCGAAAGCCATAGTAACAAGTTTGCGTAAAGCTAATCTTTTTGAGAATGTTTATTTCTCTTACGGAGGAGATTTACAATCCGATCTATTAATTAAGGGAAGTATTTTATCAACAGATTACGAAGGGAAAATATATTCTTATGGTCTTTCTTTTGTTGGTCCTCTTTTATGGTATTTTGGTCTTCCCTGTGGATCTTCATATAATGAACTAAAGTTAGAAATAGTTCTCAATAAGGCAGATACCCAAGATGTATTATGGGATTATGCAATTAATAATCAAAAAAGAGTAGTTCAGGGCATGTATTATTCTTGGGGTCATGATGTTAAGGGGTATTCAGAGATATTGCAAGACTCAATGAACGAAGCAATAAAATCTTTGAATGAGAAGCTTCTAACGATTCCTATTGATAAATTAAAAAGAAAAAGATAATACCGATTGCATCATCTGGGTGCTTAGGCCACTAAAGGAGAAATAAGATGAAGAGATATATTTTATGCTTATGCATCATCCTCTCAACTTACTCTACTGCTTTTGCTTCGTATGTAGTAAAGGGCAAAGGAATAACAAGTGTTATGTATATCGGTGGCAAAGCAGAAACAAGTAAATGTAATGACGAGGTAGTATATGTTGTTGATTTAGAAAATAAGATAGTTACGAGGACAGGGGTATTTAACGCTGATATTAAAGAAGGTCCAGTAGCAGGATTACAAACAGATAATACAGTATACCAGATTGTCTATGATGTTAAGGAAGATGCTATATTAAGAGATAAGGAGCGTAGCAAGCCCCAGCATATTATTAAAGCTATAGGTAAATGCGGATTTTTAGAAGGCTATGAGACCATAGTTATAGGAGATGATTTCATTTCAACCTCTAAATCGGCTTTTGATTATTTTATGCTCTATTATTATAAGAGAATACAATAACAACTATTTTCATCATCTGGGCGGTTAGAACATTGAGGGAGAGACAATATGGAGAAATATATAATAGAAATAAACTGGGAAGGTTTTTTGAATATCGAAGAAGTTATAAGAGGCAAGAATAGTGCGGGGAGGGAGCCTGATTGGTTGGGAAGGGATTATGGGGTATATCAAATATATGGACATCACATTTTATGCGGTGATGATACATTACTTTACGTTGGACAAGTAGCCAAAGAAACGTTCTCTGAAAGATTCCGAGAGCATAAAGTTAATTTATTGAAAGACGATAATTTAGACAAAATCAAAATTTATCTTGGTAGACTACAGAACACTCCAAAGTATAACCCAAAAGATGAGTGGGAAATGTATTATAGAGATGAGGATATCGTAGAGTCCATTCTAATATATAAATATTTACCTCCTTATAATGGTAGCCGAAAAGGCGATTATCCCAATCTTTACCAATATACAGAAATTAAATTAGCACATAAAGGAGATAAGGGGAGATTAGAGTTAGAAGATATCGCCCCCAGTGATTATTTAAAAGGAGAATAGAATGAAAGAGTATAAAGTATTAACTCAGAGGGATAAGTTTTGGGGAGGACAATTTGACCCTGCAAAATTGGAAGCTGCTATGAATTCATTTGCTGCCGAAGGGTGGACTGTTATTTCAGTGGCTACAGCAAGCGTTATTGCGCTTGGCGGCGAGAGAGATGAAATAATAATAATTTTGGAGAGAGAAAAATAATGGAAAAGACACTTTATTTAGAGGATGCTACGGTCTATAGGATTCTAAGAAATGAATAAAAAACAATTAATAATTGCTTGGGGAATGGGGATTGCAATAATTGCAGTAATAATAAAAGGCGGTTTTGCTCATTTGGGAGTTGGTAATTTTTATTTATTGACTGCAGGATGGCATTTCGTTAACGAACCAGAAATAAGAATAATTTCAAGTTTAATTATATTCGCAGTTTTATTAATCTATACTTTAAGGGATAAGAAGAAAGGATTTTAGATTGTTTAATCTATTGATTATACTCATTCTTATAATTGTAGTTGTAATCCTGGTAATTAGAAAAGTTTTAAAAAAAGACATCATCATAGAAGGAATTGTTATAGGTGTTGTAACAGGTATTTGTTTATCTTTTTCCATAGATGCTAATTATAGGGCGAGTTTAATAGGGCCTATAATTCAAATGGCAAAATTCATTAAGGTTTCGGTAAGGTACGTTAGTGTTGATTATAAGAATATTCAATTAGAAAAAGTTGGAGAAGGAGTTTTTAATGTAGATGCAACCAATATTGCTTCGGGAGTAGTAGTTAAATTTCGGGATTCTAATTTGTCCGATTTGCCTCCGGATTTAAGGTATGATGTTGCCACAAGTGATACAGTACAAGCGGTATTAACACCGAATAGCTTTAAGCTTGAAGAACTCGGTGGTAAGCCACAATAAAGAGAATGACATGTGCAATCTATATAAGTTTATCATCTGGACGGTAAGGACGCTGAGGGAGGGGGAAAATGATTAAGAAAATTATAACAACACTAGAAAGACATCCCGTATACTTAAGCTTAATAACCGGTACCGTCAGTGGCGTCGTAGGTGGTATCATAAGCGGAATTATAGTCGGTTTTATACTAAATAGATTTATAAAATAAAAAACAATTAAGGGATCGGTCAATACATTGTTACCCCCTTGAGTTAAGGAATCGGCGTATTTAACAAGCATAGCATCTAAGTCAACAGGTGGAATCATTAAGAGCCGTTTATCTAAATCAGGTTTTTTCTCTTGGATTAATTGCCAAGGCGATTTATTCTCTTTGTAAGTATTAGGCCTCTCAAGATTGAAGAATAATTGATAGGTTGAAGCTTTACTCATAAATTCCGCTCTGTCGCAAAATGTTTCTATTTCATAGAACTCTGTTTCCATAAGGCCGTGTATTGTTTCAACATCAGCCTGCATACGGTGAGCTCCCGGGAAGATGGTGCCATGGATTTGCCCAGGCAGGGATTCTATAGCACGAGTATATGCTGATGGTTCTTTGGCATTCCAGGAGCCGCAGTATTCTACGCCGTTATCAGTCTGACGGTATGCGCCGGAATCAGGCAGCGCTTTAGAGGCAATTAGGTATTGATTAATATATTCGGCGAACAGCGTGGCATTAATTAACGATAGTTCATCGGAGAAGCCGAGGAACAAAGCTCCGCAGCTGACTTCTCTAAGAGTATATTGCACAGCAGGCAGGCGTGATCGTTTCATCTGTGGCCAGTATTCGGGGATATCGGTTAAATCTTTGGTGTCTTCGCAGGCTTGATGGAAGAAGGGGAATTGTTTTTTGACTTCGCGCAAGTTGCGTTTGGTGATGTATTTTTTTCTTCGCTTACCTCGCGCGACACCAGCTTCTTTCCATATCTTGCGGATGGTTTTTTCGGCTTGGGGAAGTTGTTCAAGGCATTTAACTTGTTTAGCGCCAAGGTTACGATATTTATTCTTTTTGAGCCCGACGATATGGTCTTTGATGCTTTGGGCAGTGGCGCGCGGCGAGTAATGTGGTTTACGAGATAAATCAAGTAATCCCTCATAGCCGTGTTCTTTGAATCGTTTTAGCCATTTGCGTACTACTGGCGGCGATGTATTAAATATTCGAGCCGCAGGCTTAATGCCGTGTTTAAGCGCGTATTGAATCATTTGATATCGGTGTGCTCGTTTGTCTTTACAATTCCGCATGTTTTGGTAATATGATAATGGGCACATACGAGAGTCCTCCTTTTGCGAGAAGCGGCTCTTAATTTACATCAGTATGTGCCTCTTTTCATTATATTTCTACTGAATAAGATTTAAGGTATCTCGGGTCTTCATAAGATTCTTGTTCTTTGAACCAGGCTTTTAAATTCCGCGCTCTCCAAAAAGAAGAGAAGCGGGTATTAAGAATATTTGAAGGCTCGTAGGAGCCGGTGTAATTATTATCTGGTTTAAGATCGCCGTTCCTAGGGTTCTCCAGAGGTTCTTTTTTAGAGACTTTTTGCCGTAAAGGCGTTTTCGGTTTAGGTGATGTTGGTTTCGGGCCTAAATCAAATTCATCCAAAGCCGCCTTTAATTTCTTAAAAATTTCTCTACTTATACAAAGAACTTTTATTAATTTTCCCTCACAGGGGAGGGGGTAACGATGTATGGTATCATTCCCACTTAGGTTGATATTTCCGCTTTACAAAATATTAATCTGCCGCTATAATAATTTTCTAGAGCAGCGCATTTAAATAAGAGAAACCCAGCCCTTCTAGGGGGTTGGTGTATAATTTAAGAGAAAGAAGGAGCGGGTGAAAGATAAAGTTTTAAAATTAGGTTTACCAAAAGGGAGCCTCCAGGAGTCTACCTTTAGGATGCTTAAAAAAGCTGGTTTTAATGTGAATTTATCCAATTCGCGCTCATATTTTCCGTCGATAGATGACGATCAGATTCAGGCAGTTTTATTGCGTGCCCAAGAGATGTCGCGTTATGTTCAGGATGGCGCTCTTGATTGCGGGATTACTGGCAATGATTGGATTTTAGAAAATAAGTCCGATGTAATTAGAGTCACGGATTTAGCTTATGCTAAGCAGAGTTTAAATAAAGTTAGGTGGGTTTTAGCTGTACCGCAGGATTCTGGAATTAAGAGGATTAAAGATTTAGATGGAAAGCGTGTGGCTACTGAGCTAGTGAATGTAAGCAAAGATTTTTTTCAGAAAAATAAAGTTAAAGTTAATATAGAGTTTAGTTGGGGGGCTACTGAGGTTAAAGTTTTAGGCGGCCTGGTTGATGCTATCGTCGAGCTAACTGAGACAGGCAGTTCGTTACGCGCCAATAAATTAGTTGAAATTGCTACTCTTTGTGAATCTACCACTCAGTTTATTGCGAATAAAAAAGCTTATAAAGATAGCTGGAAGAAAGAAAAAATGGAGCAGGTTGCCCTGCTTTTAAAGGGCGCCATTACGGCAGAGGGAAAAGTTGGCTTAAAGATGAATGTAAGGAAAAAGGATCTCAAGGGAGTTTTGAATAAGTTGCCGGCATTAAAAAAACCCACTATTTCCGGTTTAAGCGATGATGGGTGGTTTGCTATTGAAACAATCATTGATGAGAAAGTGGTTAGAGTGCTTATCCCGGCATTAAAGCAAGCAGGTGCTCAAGGGATTATCGAATACCCATTGAATAAAGTGATATATTAGGAAGTAGCACCCCGCGCTTATAAGGAATTGCGCGGGTGTGCCCTTGTGGGCTAGGAGAAGTAGTTATGCCTTGTGGAAAAAAAAGAAAAAGACAAAAGATCAAGACTCATAAACGCAAGAAAATGCGTCGACGTCTTCGTCATTTGAAGAAAAGAGCCTGGGGTGGTAAGGGTTAAATATCGAAACCGTGTAGCACCCGGTCTTATCAGACAAACCGGTACGCGCTTCTGCGCAGTCTGTTTTTGCCTTACATTGGCCTTAGCTGTTTTACCCGCTCAGGCTTCAGATAAAGATAGATTAGAAAAGCATGGTTTGCCTTCCGGTAGCCAAAGCCAAGACGCCCAGGGTTTAAGCCACTATATTATGGGCCTTTATTGTGAAAACCTCGGTGATATAGATGGCTCTATTCAGGAGTACCTTAAGGCACTGGCAGTCGATCCCGGAAGTTCTTTATTACATTTAAATTTGGCCTCTAGTTTTATTAAGAAAAATGATGCGGCCAAAGCGATTGATCAACTAAAACAGGCATCAAATCTTGCTCCAGAAGCAGTGGAACCGCATCTGGTTTTGGCTTTAGTTTATGCAGCGGGAAATAATCCGGATTTAGCCACGAATGAATATGCGTTGGCTTTAAAAAACGCTACTAAACTTGACCCTAAAAATATTGAGCTTTACAAAAGTTTAGGTGTAATTTATCTGCAGCAAAACAAAAAAAAAGAAGCTGAAGGTATTTTTAAGTTGATTGTAGGCATGGCTCCGAATGATGCCCAAATACGTTTTTATCTGGGTAGTATTTATTATGATTCTAAAGATTATGCTGCTGCGGAAAAGGAACTTAAGGCCGCTTTAAAATTAAAACCTGATTATCATGAAGCCCTGAATTTTTTAGGTTATTCTTATTTAGAGCGGGACAAAGAGATAAACAGGGCAGGTGGCTTGATTAGAAAAGCATTAAGTTTTGAGCCGGAAAATGGCGCTTACATTGACAGTTTAGGATGGTATTATTTTAAAAAAGGTAAATTTAAAGAAGCAGCTGAGAAGTTAGAGAAGGCAGCATCTTGTTTGTCTGATCCGGTTATATATGAGCATTTAGGTGACGTATATTTGAAGTTAGGCAACGAAGAAAACGCAAAATTAAATTGGGATAAATCCTTGAAATTAGATGTAAGCCAGGAAAAAGTGAAAGAAAAGCTGCAAAAGATTATCAACAATGGCAAATAAAGAACTTTCTCTAAAAGAATTAGAGGCTAAGGCTAAAGAAATCCGAAGATTAATTATCGAGATGTTAGCTAAGGCTGGTTCAGGGCATCCCGGGGGAAGCCTTTCTGCCGCAGATTTAGTTACCGCGCTATATTTTAATATCTTACGTTTTAATTCTCAAAATCCCGCATGGCCTGATCGAGACCGTTTTCATATGTCAAAGGGCCATTGCTGTCCGCTTTGGTATGCGGTATTAGCCCAGGTAGGTTATTTCCCAAAAGAAAAATTATTAACTTTACGTAAACTCGGCTCAATCTTGCAAGGGCATCCGGATCGTGTTACCCCTGGGATTGAATCAGCGTCTGGTTCACTTGGCCAGGGGCTTTCTATAGCCTTAGGGATGAGTTTAGCGGCAAAGATGGATAAGAAAGATTACCGGGTTTATTGTTTATTAGGAGACGGGGAAGTTCAGGAAGGTAATATTTGGGAAGCGGCTATGGCAGCAAGCCATTTTAAGAGTGATAATCTTTGTGCTATTTTAGATTTTAACGGTTGTCAGATCGACGGTAAATGTGAAGATATAATGGGAATACAGCCTTTGTCGGCAAAGTGGCTCGCTTTTGGTTGGAATGTTATCGAAATTGATGGCCATAATATGCAACAGATTTTATCTGCCTATAATCAAGCGAGAGCAGTTAAGGGTAAGCCGACGGTCATTATCGCGCATACAATAAAAGGTAAAGGCGTATCTTTTATGGAAGGGGTTGTGGGGTTTCATGGCCGTGCTCCGACTCAAGAAGAGGCAAAACAGGCCCTAAAGGAATTAGCAGAATGAGCGAACAATTTTATCAAAGAGATGTATATGGCCAGACACTGGTTGAGTTAGGCGCAAGGGATAAGAATATTGTGGTTTTGGATGCGGATCTTTCAAGTTCTACGCGTACTAACCTTTTTGCCAAACAATTTCCAGATCGTTTTTTTAATTTTGGCGTAGCTGAACAGAACATGATGGCTACAGCCGCAGGAATTGCCAGTTGTGGCAAAACAGTTTTTGTTTCTACCTTTGCAGTATTTGCTTCTGGCCGCGCCTGGGATCAGGTAAGGGTCTCTATAAGCTATAATAATTTTAATGTTAAGATCGTAGCTACGCATGCCGGTATAACTGTTGGCCCGGATGGAGCAAGCCACCAGGCATTAGAAGATATTGCGCTTATGCGCGTGCTTCCCAATATGAATATTATTGTGCCTTGTGATGGCCCGCAAACCGCTTCGGCAATCATGACTGCAGCAAATCATCCAGGCCCTTTTTATATTCGTTTGGGCCGTCCGAAAATACCTACTATCGAGAATAAAGGCGAATTTAAATTTGGGGAAGCCCAAACTATAACAGAAGGTAATGATGCTACTATTATTGCCTGCGGAGTGATGGTTTCTGAAGCTTTCCTGGCTGTAAAAAGTTTAGCTCAGAAAGGTTGTAAGGCGCGCTTGATTAATATGCATTGTATCCGGCCGTTAGATAACGCGGCTATTCTGAAAGCTGCTAAAGAAACTAAACTTATCGTTGTATGTGAAGAGCATAATGTTATTGGTGGCTTGGCTTCTAGTATAGACGAGATAGTTGCTGAAAACTTTCCGGTAAAAGTAATGCGTATAGGCATACGTAATCGCTTTGGCCAATCTGGCGAACCGGATGATCTGCTAAAAGAATATCATCTAAGTAGTTTGGATATAGAAAAAGCAGTTTTATCTAATATCTCTTAGTGTAGGGGAGGTTTAAACCTCCCCTACACTAGTTAAAAGCCTAAGTTCATGAGGTACTCCTCTTTGCCGTTGACTATTAAATCCTTCGCCAAAATTAATCTATATTTACAGGTTTTAAATAAACGTAAAGATAATTTTCATAATCTTAAGACATTATTTGCGCGGATTAACTTAGCAGATACAATTATTCTTAAAAATGTACAAGGTAATGCGATCAAAATTAAATGTAATAATCGGGGAGTGCCGCAAGATAAAACAAACCTTTGTTGGCGTGCTGCAGCGTTATTAAAGCAAAGCCATAAGTCAAAGAACGGTTTAGAGATAGAAATAAAAAAATTTATTCCGATTGGCGCAGGCCTTGGAGGCGGATCATCTAATGCTGCCAGCGTGTTTTTAGGGTTAAATAAATATTGGAATCTTGGTTTATCTAAAACAAAGCTGTTGGGTTTAGCTGTAAAGTTAGGCAGTGATGTTCCTTTTTTTATTCATGACGCAAAGTTTGCTTTAGGAAGCAATCGGGGCGATAAGATTAAGCCAGTAGTATTTTTAAAGCAGCTTAAGCTTTGGTTTATTCTAGTTTATCCGAATATTAAGGTTTCTACGCCTTTGATTTATCAGAAGTTTGATTCCTGCCTAGCGGCAGGCAAGGCTTTTTCTGGGTTGATCCCGCACCTTGTACAAATTCAGGATGGTAAAAAGCTGAATAAAAAACAAGGTGCGGGATTGACAACTCCTCAAGCTGATGTTAAAATACTAATTTCTGAGTTATCGCGCAAGGGTTTTCGGGCCGCTCGGGAGGGTCTTTTTAATAGCCTAGAGGCTGTTACTACCAGGCTTTATCCTGTAGTTAATCAGGTTAAAAACGCGCTTTATGGCATGGGTTTAGAGCGAGTAATGATGTCTGGAAGCGGTCCGGCGGTATTTGGGATCTGTAGTTCGCAAAAACAGGCTCAGGATTTAAGTGGGAAGTTGCGTAGAAAATATAAATCTTGGCAGATTTTTGTAACTTCTACAGTTTAGTTATCAACAGCAGTAGGAGAGGTTTACCTACCTGCCGCCTGCCTGACGGCAGTCAGGGTAGGCAGGAGTCTCCTCTAGTAATGGAAGGCAGGCAATGGAGATAACTGAAGTTAGGGTAATTTTAAAAGATTCTCCGGATAAGAAATTAAAGGCATATGCTACAGTTACTTTTGATAATGTTTTTGTGGTAAGAAACATTAAAGTAATTGAAGGTACCTCAGGTTTATTTATTGCCATGCCTTCTCGTAAAGTAAAACATCCTTGCCCGAAGTGTGGGTTTAAAAATGAATTGCGCAGCAAATATTGTAACCAATGCGCGCAAGCGTTGCCAGTTGAAATTAATACTCAAAGCGCGTATAGCGCGCGAAGCACACAAGATGCAGGCGCGAGCCAGGCTGAGCATAAGGATATTGCTCATCCTATAACGCAGGCGTTTAGAGAACATCTGCAGATTAGAGTTCTTGAGACATACGAGCAAGAGAAGAATAAAATTGAGCACCCATAAAAATTTAGCGAAATCCCGCCGCAGTTTGACGGGAGGTAGAACATATATTGATTTTTGCCCGGTAGTGTAATGGTAGCACTTCAGAATTTGGGTCTGACTGTCAAGGTCCGAATCCTTGCCGGGCAACCATAGTTAGGATTTAGGGGACGTCCTCTGTGGGGACACCCTTGTAAGAGATAGATTTGATTTAATTGGTAATATAATGGTTGCA
This sequence comes from Candidatus Omnitrophota bacterium, assembly GCA_022013085.1. GTDB lineage: Bacteria > Omnitrophota > Gorgyraeia > Gygaellales > Profunditerraquicolaceae > UBA6249. The sequence continues at coordinate 36,820 of JAKLQX010000016.1, forward strand.
ATAATAGGGTGTCCCTTTTAAGGACGTCCCCCTAATAACTAATATGAAAAACGAGATCGCGGTAATAATTTTAGCGGCAGGAAAAAGCACGCGCATGAAATCCGAAATTCCTAAGGTGCTGCATAAACTTTGCGGCAGGCCGATGCTGGGCTATGTTTTGGATTTAGTGGCTACGCTTAAACCGAAGCAAGTGGTTGTGGTTTTAGGGTATAAACAGGAGCTCGTGCGTAAAATTCTACCTAAAGGAGTTAAAATTGTTATCCAAAATAAACTCCTGGGTACTGCGGATGCAGTGAAAGTTGGTTTGTCTGCTCTAAGCGGTTTTAAAGGTACGGTACTTGTACTTTATGGAGACAATCCTCTTTTAAAGAAGGAGACGCTTGATAAATTACTAGATTATCATGTAGGAAATAATGTCGATGCTACGCTTTTAACTGCGAAATTAAAGAAACCTTTTGGTTATGGCAGGATTATACGCGATAAATATTTTACTGTTTGCGGTATAGTTGAGGAGAAAGATGCTGATGAAGTCCAGAAGGATATTTTAGAGATTAATACCGGGATCATCGCGTTTAAAAAAGAAAGCCTTGCCAATAATTTAAAGTTTATTTCCCCCAATAACCGTAAAAAAGAATATTATCTTACTGATATCGTGGGTATTTTAGCTAAGAAGGATTATCTGGTTGATGCGGTAAAAGTCGAAGATGCTCGGGAGGCTTTGGGGATTAATACCCGTGTTGAATTAGCCAAAGCTAACTCCATTATGCAGAAAAGAATTAATGATAAATTTATGCTTGATGGTATTACGATCATAGATCCGGCAACTACTTTTATTAATTTTGGCACTAAGATTGGCGCAGATACAGTGATTTATCCCTTTACAGTAATAGAAAGGGATGTTAAAATTGGAAAACGTTGCCAAGTTGGCCCTTTTGCGCACCTGCGTGAAGCTGTCCAGCTTAAAGATGATGTCACAGCTGGCAACTTTATTGAAATGGTGCGTTCTTCGATCGGCGCCAAAACATTCGTTAAACATTTCTCTTACATCGGAGATACCTCGGTAGGCGATAACGTTAATATCGGGGCTGGGACAGTTACAGCTAACTTCGATGGTAAAAATAAAAATTACACGTTGATTAAAGATAATGTCAATATCGGTTCGGATACAGTGATTGTTGCTCCGGTAAAAATTGGTAAATTTGCGATTACCGGTGCCGGTTCAGTTGTGACGAGAAATATTCCGGATAAAGCAGTGGTGGTGGGGGTTCCGGCGAGAATTATGAAGAAAAAGTGACGCGCGAAGCGCGTCATCCCCGCGGAAGCGGGGAGCCAAAGACAAGGTGACAATCATTTTGTTCTCCAGATTCCCGCTTTCGCGGGAATGACAGTAAGAGTTTCTGGAATAATAGCGGGGTAAAAAATGGATAAATTAGCAGTTTTTAGCGGTAATGCCAATATTGATTTAGCCAAAGATATCTGTAATAACCTGAAGGTAAAACTGCAAGATGCTTTTGTAGGTAAATTTAGTGAAGGTGAGATCCGTGTAAAGATTAATGAAAATGTGCGCGGTAAAGATGTTTTTATAGTGCAGCCAACCTGTCCACCAACAAACGATAATCTTATGGAACTTTTAATTATGATGGATGCTTTGCGTCGGGCATCTGCTGCAAGAATCACTGCGGTTATCCCTTATTTTGGTTATGCCCGCCAAGATAGAAAAGACCAGCCGCGCGTTCCTATTACTGCAAAATTAGTGGCTAATCTTTTGACTGTCGCCGGAGCAAACAGGATTTTGACTATGGATTTGCATGCGGGGCAAATCCAGGGTTTTTTTGATATTCCCGTGGATCATCTTTTTTCTGTAGGGGTATTGGTAGATTATTTTTCAAAAATGAATATTAAAGATCTGGTGGCTGTTTCTCCCGATGTTGGTTCCATTAAGATGGCTAGGGCTTATGCAAAACGAGTTTCCGCGGGGCTAGCTATAATTGATAAACGCCGGGTTTCACCTGAAAAAGCTGAGGCTGTGCATATTATGGGTGAGGTTGAAGGTAAAAATGTTATTATTGTGGATGATATGATTGCTACGGGCAGTTCGTTGATTGAGGCTGTGGAGGCTTTAAAAAAAGCCAAGGCCAAGACTATTTATGCCGCGATTGCCCATGGTATTTTATCGGGCCCGGCAATCCAACATATTGATCAGTGCAAAGGACTAGAGAAGTTGCTTATTACTGATAGTGTACCTTTATCTGAAGATAAGAAACATCCTAAAATTGAGGTGCTTTCGGTGGCTAATCTTTTAGCTGAAGCGATAAAAAGAATACACAACGAAGAATCAGTTAGCTGTTTATTTGACTAGGAGAGAAAGGTAAAAAAATGGAAGAGATCTTTTTAGAAGCAGAGCTAAGAGAGGGAAAAGGAAGAGCTAAGGCTAAGGATTTAAGGGATAGCGGATATTTGCCTTCGGTGGTTTATTCCCATGGTAAAGATGCCTTATCAATAAAGTTTTCTAAGAGTGCGCTTTTAAAATTGGTGCATCAGCATCGCTTAGAGAGCAGTATTATTAATATAAAGATTAATGATGAAAAAAAGGCAAAGGCAAGGCCCTGTTTGATTAAAGAGATTCAGTATGATCCGGTGCATGAGGATATTATCCATGTAGATTTTAATGAGATCTCTCTTACAGAAGCAATTAAAGTTAATGTTCCTGTTGAAACTAAGGGTGAGTCTGTAGGGGTAAAACAGGAAGGTGGTTCTTTAGAGCATTTACTTTGGGAGATAGAAGTAGAGTGTTTACCTACAAATATTCCTAAAAATATTGAAGTAGATATTACTGCTTTAAAGTTGGGTGAAGCTATTCATATTAAGGATATAGTTTTCCCGTCCGGCGTTAAACCTTTGAATGATCCTGCGGCAATTGTTTTACATGTTGCTGCTCCGATGAAGGAAGAGGCATCAGCTGAGGCAATTGAAGGAGAGGCCAAGCAGGAGCCCGAGGTAATCAAGGAAAAGAAAGAAGTGCCTACTGAAGGCGCTGCTGAAGAAGGCAAAGAAGCTAAAGAAGAGAAAAAAGAGAAGAAGTGATGATTCGACAGGCTCAGCATGGTTTGAAGCATGGTGAGTGGAATCGAACCAAGCGAGTCGAAGGATGAAATTAATTGTGGGTTTGGGTAATCCAGGTTTAATTTATGCGTTTACCCGGCATAATATAGGATTTCAAGTTGTAAAATCTTTAGCCCGTTCTTTAAAAATTGATCTTAAAAGAGATCGTTTAGTTTATTCCATCGCAGGTAAAAGTAAGTGCGCCTCTGGCAATATCATATTAGCTATGCCGCAGACCTTTATGAATTTAAGCGGTGTGGCAGTTAAGGCCTGTTTTAAGAAATTTAAAGTATCACCAGCTGATCTTTTGGTAATCTGCGATGACTTGGATTTGGAGTTGGGCAGAATAAAGATTCGTCCCGGTGGATCAAGTAATGGACAGCGGGGGTTAGATTCGATTATTGAGCATATTGGTACGCAGGAGTTTAGCCGTTTGCGTATCGGTATTGGCCGTCCGAGTAAATCAACGGACGCCGCAAAATATGTGCTTACAAGTTTTTTAAGGAAAGAAAAAGCATTAGTTGAGCTGGCGAAAGAAAACTCTGCTAATTGCTGTCTTTCTTGGGTAGAAAAGGGAGTAGTTGAAACTATGAATATATTTAATCCCGCACCTTCGGTATATTTAGATAATAGAAGGAGTGAGGTAAAATTAATTAACAGAAAGAAGGTGCGGGATGAATAAGTATGAAGTAATGGCAGTTGTTAAGCCGGATTTATCCGATGAAGAGAAAAAGGTGTTATTTAAACAGATTGATGACGCTGTAATTAAGTATAAAGGTGAGATCTCGCAATCCGGAGTCTGGGCTGAGAATCGCAAGCTTTGTTTTCCTATTTCAAAGTTTAACGAGGGGATCTATTATCTGGTTGCTTTTACTGCTCCGTCAGCGGCGATCAAAGAGATTCGTAGCACCTACAAGCTTAATGAGAATATTTTAAGGGTGTTAGTTACCCTTATGTCTTAAATGAAAAATAAGGAGCATTTATATGGCTAGCTATAACAAGGTATTATTAATGGGTAATCTTACTAAGGATCCTGAGTTGCGCTATACTCCGCAAGGTATAGCCGTAGTTAATCTGCGTTTAGCAGTAAACCGTAAATATCGCACTAAAGATCAGGAATTAAAAGAAGAGGTTTGTTTTATTACAGCAGTGGTTTGGAGTAAGCAGGCAGAGACTTGTAATCAGTATTTGCATAAAGGAAGTAGTGTTTTTATTGAGGGAAGATTACAGTCGCGCTCTTGGGAGGATACAGCTGGAGCTAAGCGATCTGTAATTGAAGTCAGGGCAGAGCGCGTACAATTTATGGGTGCGCCAACTGCTAAGGTGCAAAGTCAAACTAGTGAGGTGCATACGGAGCCGCCGGTTGAGGGGCCTAGCAGTGAATTAACATGGTTAGCAGAAAGCGAGGACGAAGCGCATGAAAGTTAAGACCAGGGGTTTTGGAAAAGATAAGAAAATTATTAAGAAAAAAAAGGATTTGCACGGGCCGGTAAGAAAAAGATTTTGCCGATTCTGCGCAGATAAATTAGGCAGTATTGATTACAAGGATATTAAGAGATTAGAGGTATTTATTACCGAGAAAGGTAAAATCAACTCTAGCCGTTTTTCTGGTAATTGCGCCAGGCATCAGCGCAGAATCAGGGAGTTGATTAATAAAGCCAGATTTCTTGCTCTTCTTCCTTATATCCGCTAATATAAAAGCTATGGAAGTAATTTTAAAGAAGGATGTAGATAAAATTGGCAAGGCAGGAGCGGTAGTTAATGTTAAAGAAGGGTTTGCCAGGAATTTTTTATTCCCCCATGATTTAGCCCAGCCGGTTACAGATGCTATTCTTAAGAAATTGGAGCAAGATGCGTTAGTTAAGTCAGCGCAATCCGCTAAAATTAAAGAAGAGGCTGTTAAGCTTGAAGAACGGTTAAGTAAATTATCTCTGGCGATTAAAGTCCTAACTCAAGGCGAGGAGAAATTATACGGTAGTATAAATGTTTTTGAGATTTCTCTTGCCTTAAAAGAAGAAGGTTTCGATATCGATAAAAATCTTATTGATCTGTCCGAACCAATAAAGGTTTTAGGGGTTTATGAAGTTTTGATAAAGCTTCATGCGGAAGTAACCGCTAAAGTTAAATTATCAATAGTTAAGAAGTAAGGAATTTTTTTCTATGCCACAAGATTTAATTCTAGATAAAATCCCTCCACAGAACTTAGAGGCTGAAATGGCTGTGCTAGGTTCAATGCTTTTGGATGAAGAAGCTGTATCTGTAGCTATTGAGAAGCTAGATAGCGGATGTTTTTATAAAGATACCCATAGAAAGATCTTTCAAGCGATTTCTGACCTTTTTAATGCTAATAAAGCCATTGATTTAATCACTCTGATTGATGCTTTAAAAAAAGACGGTACACTTGAAGAGGTAGGTGGCGCAAGCTATCTTACCAGCCTTGCCAATGCTGTGCCTACTGCTGCTAATATCAACCATTACGCCAATATTGTTCGTGAAAGGTATATATTAAGAACTTTAATTACTAATTCGACTAAGATTATCTCTGTTTGTCATGAGAGCCAAGGTAATATTGCTGAGATTGTAGATACTGCTGAAAAGCTTATCTTTGAGGTTAGCGATAGAAGGAACCAGGGCACTTATCTGCATTTAAAAGAGATTGTCAAAGATAGCATTGAAACAATTGATAGGCTTTATCAGAATAAGGCGCATGTTACTGGTATCCCTACAGGTTATGTAGATTTTGATATTAAAACTGCAGGTTTGCAGCCATCTGATTTAATTATTATTGCTGGAAGGCCCTCCATGGGAAAGAGCGCTTTTGCTTTAGGTATTGCTGAATATGCCGGAGTAATTGAGAAGGTACCTACTGCGATTTTTAGTTTAGAGATGTCTAAAGAGCAATTGGGCCAAAGAATGCTTTGTTCACATGCGCGGGTAGATGCGCATAAAGTAAGAACAGGCTATCTTGCTACTAGCGATTGGCCGCGTCTTACTGCCGCGGCAGGAAAACTTTCTGAAGCTCCAATTTACATTGATGATACGCCGGCTATCTCGGTAATGGAGTTACGCGCCAAAGCGCGCCGTTTAAAATCACA
>JAKLQX010000017.1 GCA_022013085.1 Candidatus Omnitrophota bacterium
AGCGAATGTCGATTTTAGCCAATGGAGCTTGAGTATTTCGGGAATTCCGAGGCCCCGCCAAAGGCGAGGCAATCTCGGAACGGCGATGCTGTTTGAGCGCCGAGTGAGAACACGAGGCGCGAGTTCAGCAGCCGCCGAAATGCGAAAGATCATTGGCGTTAAAAAATCGACCTGAGTGAGAAAACTAGCAGAGGCATTTTAAGTACATGGCGAAATTGACGACAGGCAGGACCCGCGTAAGCTAATCCGAAGACATAAAGGAGAGATTGCGCTCGATAAACTCAATGAGTTTCTCTTGATCGCTTGAAGAGATATTGGAGAATTCAACTCCAATTCCCGGGTACTCATGCGGCTGAACTTGCTTATCAGGAACCCAAACTACCTTTGCCTCAAGCTGGAGCCATTCCTGACTTGGCGCAAGTTTCATTTTAAGCACTACTTCATCATTAAGCTTAAACTTGTCACATCCAAATATAAAAGCCCCTACTGCGCTTAAATTAATTATATCTAACTTAAGGCACTGTGGCGAGCTTTCAAGCTTGGACTTTAATTCAATTTTTAAATCAATTGGCAAACGTTTAAACCTACGGCGCAATTGCATCTTCTTAATATGCTCAATAGCCTTATCTTCTTTAAAACTGTTTAACGCTAAATCTTCCGTAGCAAAAACTTCAACTACCCTATCCATACCAGAAACCACGAAAACTCCTTTTAAGTGTGCAGGGCAATTTACAAATTTCATTCTCCCACCGGCATTAGCCACCTCTTTATAGGCAATCACAATTACCGAGATACCCATATAATCAATAGCTTCAATCTCCTCTAAATTGCAAAGAATATCCGTATATCCGTCGCGCAAGCACTCTCCTACTACCTCTACCAAGTTAGCCGAATTAACATCAATGCGGCTACATAAATCTAGGATAACAATATTATTCTTCTGCCTTACTTTAATCTCTAACATAACAACACTCCTGACTAATAAACATGCGCCTTAGCTAATTTTTTCCAATATTCAAAGAGTGCAATATTCTCTTCTCTCAATATCCCTGAAGTTATACGGATTTTATTTTTTCCTAATTTAGCTAACTTTTGGTTAGAAACCTCCAACTCATTAAAGCCATAATCCTTGGCGTCTTTAATTTGCGCCCCAAAAACAATACGCGATATCTTCGCCCAACAAGATGCGCTAAAACACATTGGGCAGGGTTCAGTCGTAGAATAAATAGTGCAACCGGATAAATCAATATTTTTTAAACTCTTACAAGCAATCCTAATAGCAAGAATTTCCGCATGAGCGGTAATATCACAACTTTTCCAGACAATATTATGGGTACAAACGATAACCTTATTTCCTTTTACAATGCATGCGCCAAAAGGAGTCTGGCCATTTTTTACTCCTTCCAAAGCTTTTTCTATCGCCAAACGCATAAATTTTATATCTTTATTCCGCATCCTATCTCAAAAAATAATACATTCAATATTTTATTCTGTTTGTTTGCGATTGCTACGGCGTAAGGCCTTAACCATACGCTCATATGCGACTTGCGCTGATTTTCCTTCGGTAAGATGATCAAAGCAGACAGCAGCAAAACCTTTACGGTTTTTAATCTTAAAAATCTGCACTTTTAAGTGGCCAATCTTATCCATTATTTAGCGCGATATTTTAATTATTTTGTAAATTAACACCCCAGCCGGAATTTTAATTTTAACAATTTCGTTTTCCTTGTGCCCCAATAAACCCTGGCCAACCGGAGAAGTTACCGAAATCTTCCCTTGATTATAATCTGCCTCAAGCTCTGAAACCAACGTATACTCTAGCTGTTCATCAGTATCCATATCTTTTAATTTTACCATCGCCCCAATTAAAACTTGATCCACTGGCATATCTTTATCCAGTATGCGTACACACGCAAGTTTATCCTCTAACTCTACAATCTGTTTTTCGTTATGGCCCTGGGCCTCTCTGGCAGCATCATACTCCGCATTCTCACTAATATCGCCATGCGCCCTGGCTTCTCCTACTGCGCGAGACAATTGGCGCCTTTTAACCGTTTTTAACTGCTCTAACTCACTGACTAACCTTTCGTATCCTTCTTGAGTCAAATAAATATCTGGCGACATAATAACTGCCCTCAAAATAGTTTTAGTTGTTTAATAGCCTGAATATTTTTTCCAGTTGCGCCTGAATTCTTAAGAATTAATTCATAGGCGCGCTGGCCTAAATCTTTAGCCAAAAGATTATTAAAAAGCAACTCTTTTACTTTTAAAGTTAATTCTTGCGCATTACTCACCATAATTCCGGCTTTATTTTGCATAAATAAATCTGTGATATCACGAAAATTAAACATATACGGGCCAAAGATAATTGGTTTTTTAAGGCTGGCAGGCTCAAGTATATTATGCCCGCCTTTCTTAATTAAACTTCCACCTACAAAAACAATATCCGCGCAGGCATAATAATTAAACAACTGCCCAATAGTATCAAGTATAAATACGGGATTATTAATACAAGCAGGGCATGCCCCTGATATGCTGGAGACAAAAATCGGCATAAATTTCATCTTGCTGGCAACAGCAGCAGCATCCTTACATCTTTCCGGATGGCGCGGGGCAAGAAGTAGTTTTAGCTTAGGATAAACTAATAAAAGCTTTTTATAGGCTTCAAGGATAAACTTTTCTTCACCTGCATGCGTACTACCGCAAACCCACAATTTATCTTCTGCGTTTAACATAAGTTTCTGGCGATACGCAGAAGTGTTTAATTCTAACCCTACATTTAAATTAATATCGAATTTTAAATTTCCGGTTACCTGGATCTTTTCTTTTGCCACGCCTAAACTTTCTAAACGCGAAGCATCAGTATCAGATTGCAGTAAAAATATACTTACCTTCCTTAAAATCGGCCGGATAATATATTTTATAGCGGAATACCCGGAATAAGAACTATCTGAAATCCTTCCATTAACTGTAACTATAGGAATATTCTGTTTGTAAAGCTGGCTGATCAGATTCGGCCAGATTTCAGTTTCAGCAATAATAAATAAACTTGGATTAATCCTTTTAAGTACATGCCTGACAATAAAACTGACATCCAACGGAAGATAGATTAAAAGGTCGCCAGGGCCAATCAAGCCTTGAGCAATTTTGTTACCTGTAGCAGTAACTGTAGAGATAACTAATTTTTTATTGGGATAGGCTTTCCTTAACTGCGCTACTAATCCTTTTATAGAAACAGCCTCACCAACACTAACTGCATGAACCCATATCGGCCTATCTAAATTTAAATTAGCCGGCAGGAGGCCTAATCGACTGGAAAAACCTCGATGGAATTTACCGCGCAATAAATATAACGGTAGATACACCAAGATAAAAATAAAAAATACTAGATCATAAATAATAAACATAGCTAAGCGCGTGGATGAGCTTTGTCATAAACACTTTTTAGTCTTTCAGTAGTTAAATGCGTATAAATTTGCGTAGTAGATAAATTCGCATGGCCCAGAAGTTCTTGAACCGTACGCAAATCCGCTCCCCGGTTTAACAAATGTGTGGCAAAAGAATGGCGAAAAGTATGTGCTGAAACCCCAGGCTTAATTCCGGCAATCCGTAGATATTTTGTTACAATATCTCTTACCCCGCGCGTAGTAATGCGCCGGTTATGATTATTTAAAAATACAGCATCTGTTTGTTTCTTCCTTTTATCCAAGTACTTTTTAATAGTTGAAAGCGCGGCCTCTCCTATGGGCACAATCCTCTCCTTTTTACCTTTGCCTCTAATCTTCACTACGCCGCTTATGGCATCAAGGTCATCAATATTTAAACCTACCAGCTCTGAAATACGTAAACCGCTAGAATAAAATGCTTCTAAGATCGCTCGATCTCGCAGGCCTAAAAGATCTAAATCATTCTTAGCAAAAGCTGACTCAATAAGCTTATAAACCTCCTCCTCGGTCATAAATGAGGGTAAATGCTTATCTAGCTTTGGGCTAGAAAGCATAAGAATAGGATTAGCTTTAATATACCCCTCTCGAGAAAGAAACCTAAAAAAACTGCGTAACGCCGAAAGCCTACGGCCCACACTGCGCACCCCTAAATTTTTCTCCTTTAAAACTGCCAGGTATTTTCTTAACATTAAGTAATCTATTTTTTCAAGCTCAGTTCCGCTAAGAAACCTGCTAAAATTCTGGAGGTCTAATTTATAATTAAGAATAGTATGCGTAGAATAATTTTTCTCTATTTCCATATAACGCATAAATTTTTCTATATACTTTTCCATAATAAACTCCGCCTAATCTATCCCGTCATTCTGAGCCCCCCATTCGCTTCGCTCAGGGCAGGCTCCGGGGCGAAGAATCTCAAATGATTGACAGATATAAATCCACCCAATCTAAATTAACCTTCTCTATCAATGAAACTTTTTTACTACGTAACCAACCTTTGATTTGCTTCTCACGCATTATTGCGTTTATCATATCTTCAAAAATCTCATAATAAATTAATTTATGTAGATTATATTTTTCTGTAAACCCTCGCACTTCTTTATTCTTGTGCTCATAAACCCTTTTAACTAAATTACTCGTAACTCCTGTATACAAAACCGTATTATTCGTATTTGTTAAAATATAGACATATCCTTTTTGCTCTGTCATAACATAGATTCTTCGGCCTCGTCTTAACTCGGCCTCAGAATGACGATCTTTCCCAACCTATTAATATCTTACTCTTTATCCTCTGGTAAAGTACGCGAGGTAAAGGTACAATTGGGAAAATTCGAACAACCGTAGAAGAAACCGCGTTTTGAGCGGCGCTCAATCAGCTCCCCACCGCAATTCTCTTGCGGGCACTTAACTCCGCTGCCTATGGATTTAGAATTTTTACAAGTCGGAAAATCAGAACAACTTAAAAACTTTCCCCGCCTACCCCATTTAACAATCATGGGCTTGGCGCATTTATCACAAACTTGATCCGATTGTATAACTTCCTTCACAATGTTAGCTTGCGCAAAATCCAAGCTCACTTTAAATGGCGCGTAAAAATCATCAAGCACTTTTTCTTTACTTAATTGGCCTTCGGCTATCTGATCAAGTTCCTCTTCAAGCCGGGCAGTAAATTGAATATCCATTATTTTAGGGAAATAAAAAACTAGCATATCACATACCTTAAAACCCAACTCTGTAGGATTAAGATAACCTTTTATCCTACGCACATAATCACGCAAAATAAGCGTATAGATAATCGGGGCATAAGTTGAAGGCCTGCCAATTCCCTCTTCTTCCAAAGCCTTAATCAAAGAACTATCTGAAAATCTCGCTGGCGGCTTAGTAAAATGCTGTGAAGGTTCAAGTTTAGTTAAACCCAAGATCTCACCCTGCTCAAGCGGAGGAATTAAATTCTTGGCTTTTTCTTTTTCGTTATCCTCATCTTCCTGGCCCTCTGTATTTTCATCATCTTTATTATAAGCAGCAAGAAAACCTTCAAAAAGTAAATGGCTTCCATTAGCCACAAATAAATATTTATCCGCCAGGATATCTACAGAAGTCGCTAAAAATTCCGCAGGCTTCATCTGGCAAGCTAAGAATCGGTTATAAATGAGTTCATAAAGACGGTATTGGTCATGATTGAGAAAATCTTTAAGGCTTTCTGGGGCGCGCGACATATAACTTGGACGGATTGCTTCATGCGCTTCCTGCGCTGATTTCTTTACTTTAAACACATTTGGCTTCTCTGGAAGAAAATCCTTGCCAAAACTTCTGCCAATATGTTCACGCACCTCCTGAATTGCTTCCGGAGCAACATTCGGAGAATCTGTACGCATATAAGTGATCAAACCCACGGGATTATCTTCGCCAATATCAATACCTTCATAAAGCTGCTGCGCTATCAACATGGTCTTTGAGGCGCTATACCTGTACTTATTAAATGCCTCCTGTTGCATAGTGCTAGTAATAAACGGAGCTGAGGGATTGCGTTTTTTTTGTGTTTTCTTAATTTCTAAAACCTTAAATTCTTTACCCTGCAATTCATTACAAATATTTTCCGCGTCCAGCTTACATTTGATCTCTATCTTTTGATCACCTGACTTCTGAAGTTTAGCAAGAAAATTGCTTTCTCCGGAAATCTTTGGCTTAAACAACTCCGCGCTAATCTCCCAATACTCCGCGGCAGTAAACTTTTGAATTAAACGCTCTCGCTCCGTAATCAATTTCAAAGCTACAGACTGCACGCGGCCTGCGCTTAATCCCCGGGCAATCTTTTTCCAAAGCAACGGGCTTAAAAAATACCCCACAATGCGATCAAGTACCCTACGGCCCACCTGCGCCTCGATCATATTGTGGTCAAATTCACGCGCATGCTTAAAAGCCTCACTTACTGCATGCGGAGTAATCTCATGAAAACTTACCCTGTACACATTTTTTGTTTTAAAAATCTTCTCTTTTATCTGCCAACCAATAGCCTCTCCTTCGCGATCAGGATCTGTAGCTACATAAATATTTTCTTTACCTTTAGCGTCTTTTTTTAGTTGGGTTAACAACTTCTTCCTGCCCGGGATAACCACATAATCCGGCTTAAATTTATTTTCCACATCCACGCCTAACTCTTTCGCAGGCAAATCAATAATATGCCCCATAGAAGAAACTACCACGAAATCTTCACCTAAGATTTTGCTTATAGTCTTGGCTTTTGTAGGAGACTCTACGATAACCAGATTTTTACTCATTTTACTGAGCCTCCGATAAATAATGGGCACATTGGAAGCCCGAGTTTTGGCCGTATGCAAGGCGCGACGACGAAGGCGTATCCAGTGCGATACGCCGAGGAGGAGCAACGCCGCAGACGGCCGAAAGGCGGGCTTCCCCCTCTTCTATAACTATGGGCTGGCTGATTTTGGGCTGCGACTGCGTCACTCGTCCTTGGCGTAGCGCAAGGCTACGCCTGCGTCCTCGTTCCTTGTCTCGCTCCAAAATCAGCTCAGCCAATGTGCTCATTATTTATTGCAGGCTCAGGACCTTACAAATTGTTTGCCCGGCAACTCTTTGATTAATTTCTTAAACTGTAATCTTAAAATAAGCGTAAAAATTTGGCTACTCGTTAAAGATGTTTTAGCAACTAAATCATCAATGGCAATTGGTTGCTGTTTTATATAATCATAAAGCAGGCCTTCATCCTTTAGGCATGAAGGCTTTTGCTTAATTGCTGGATTATCAGATTTTCTAATTTTAGCAATACCCAAATTTAATTCCTCAAGGATATCTTCACAACAAGTAACTAACTTTGCGCCTTGTTTAATTAACGCATTAGTACCCATTGATTCTAAAGAATCAATCCTGCCTGGTAAAACAAAAACATCTCTGCCCTGCTCCAAAGCAAAATCCGCGGTAATCAGTGCTCCGCTATTTTTAGCTGCCTCGGTAATTAAAATACCTAAACTTAAACCGCTGATTAACCGGTTACGCCGTGGAAAGTTCTGCGCCAATGGTTTTGTGTCCATAGGAAATTCGGAGATTACCGCTCCAGATAAAGCAATCTTCTTAGCCAAATCTGTATTTTCCGCTGGATAAATATGGTTAAAGCCACTACCCATAACCGCAATAGTGCGGCCTTGCGCTTTTAACGCTCCGCGATGCGCATAAGTATCCACTCCTCTGGCCATCCCCGAAACAATAGTTACGCCTTGGGCGGATAAACCAGAAGCAAATCTCTCTGCGTTAATTAAGCCATAAAACGACGCTCTACGCGAGCCCACAATTCCAAAACTTAAGTTATCCTCAACATTTATTTTACCTAAAACATAAAGTACAAGTGGTGCCCCGGGTATTTCTTTAAGGATGCAAGGATAATCCTGGTCAAAGAGCGTGATAATATTTACTCCTTGCTTTTTAGAAGAAGCGAACTCTTTTTCTATATTCTCTTTTTTAAAAGAAACAATGTCAGATGCAATTTGGCCTCCTATCCCAGAAACAGAAGCTAAATGTTCGTACTTTGCGCTAAATATTTCTTGTGGACTACCAAAAACTTCCAGTAATTTGCCTAACCTTACACTACCAATATTAGAAATTAAGTTTAATCCAACAAATGCTTCCAGTTCAGTCATTTCTTCCTGTCATCTGAGTCCTTGTTCTTCTCGTCATGCTAAGCCCTTGTTTTGTCATCCTGAGGCGAAGCCGAAGGATCTCGTTTTAGATTCTTCGTCACCCCGCCAAAGGCGGGGTTCCTCAGAATGACACGGACTTCTTTTTTTTTACTCGTGACTTTAATAATTTTTTTCATCACCTGTTTTATTGTCAACTTTGACGTATCTACAATACAATCAGCTTGCATATAGAAAGGAGCTCGCATTTTTAACAAAAGCTCAATGCGCTTAAGCGGATTTTTAACATTTAAAAGCGGCCGATGAGTTTCTGCCGAAACTCTTTTTAATATCTCCGCGGGAGTTGCAGAAAGACAGATAAGCATGCCAGTTTTCTTCATTAGTTTAATATTATGCTTATCTAAAACAACCCCACCGCCGCAAGCAACCACAAATTTATCTTGGGCTGATACTTCTTTTAATGCCTTTTTCTCTATTCCACGAAAATATGCCTCACCATATTTCGCGAAAATATCAACAATTCTGCGTTTCTGCCTTAACTCAATAAACTCATCCAAATCAGCAAAATGCCACTTCTTAATTTTGGCAAGTTGGCGGCCAACCGCACTCTTGCCTGTACCCATAAATCCCGATATATATATATTATTCATTTCTTTATTTAGGAACGCACTACCTGCGATTTTTTCTGATAGTGCGTCCCTGATTTTACTGCTTGTAAGCGCTTAAGACTAGCTGGCTTAATTGCTCTCTTAACTCTTTAGTAGACGGATAAACTGTGTCTCGCCATTTGCCATCTTTACCCTGATGCCGAGGCATACTCACAAATAGCCCATTACTTCCGTCTACTACGCTAAGGCCTTTTACAACCACTCCTGAGACAGAAATATCTGCAAAAGCCTTTAGCTTCGACTGACCCTCCAGCCGATAAATTCGGCTGACTGAAATTGGATTTTCCATATTCTCCCCTCCTTTCATCAACAATAGACGCAAGAGGCGAGTTTATCTAACTCTATATTTTCTTAAAAAATCAAAATGCGCTTTCGGTATATATCTCGTAACGGTTGATATCTTTGCCTACCTGCAAATAATCCAGCTCTTCAATTGTCCTCTCAAATGCTTTAGTGGCTTTAGCAGGCAGAGCTTTAACCGTAAATACCACATTGGCTACTATGATGTTTTGCTTAAAAAGTATAATGCGCACCGCTACGGTAGCATAAAATTTATCACTATCATTAACAATTTCGCCTTTTACAACTACCTCTTTAGTAAGATCGGATTTTCCAATCTCTATGTGATAGTAACTAAAATTAAGCATACGCTATCCTATTTTTGTAATTAATATATGCTTTTTTGATATCTGCTAAGGAATCTGCGCCAAATTTTTCCAGTAAAGCATCAGCTAAAACCAAAGCACAAGCTGATTCTGCTACTACGCCGGCAGACTCCACTACGCATACATCTGAACGCTCCTGCGCAGCCTTAGCAGGTTTCTTAGTATGGATATTTACTGAATCCAGCGGATTCATTAGTGTGGCGATTGGCTTCATACAAGCACGCAATATTATATCTTGGCCATTAGATATTCCACCCTCGATACCTCCGGCATTGTTGGTCGAACGGAAGAAACCTTTTTGTTTGTTATAATAAATTGCATCATGCACTTTTGAGCCAAAGCTAAAAGCATACCCTAGCCCCAAACCTACCTCAAAAGATTTTATTCCGGGAATAGAGATAACAGCTTGCGCCAAACGACTATCCAACCTACGATCAGGTTGAACATAACTACCCAAACCAACCGGGACATTTTTAGCTACTACTTCAAACACTCCGCCTGCAGTATCTTTACTGGCAATCGCCTGACTTATCACAGCCTTTATCCCGGCAGAGGTAGTTTCTCCAACCACAGATAAAACTTTACTGCTGATAGTTATTCCGAATTCAGATAATAATTGCTTGCATATTGCACCCAAAGCAACTGTAGCCGCAGTTGAACGCGCAGAAGCCCGTTCTAAAACTTCCCGAATATCAGTAAAACCATATTTTAACAATCCGGATAAATCCGCGTGGCCTGGCCTAGCGCTAGTAACCTTATGTAATTTCTCAATACTGGCATCCTTATTCTTAATAAGTATGGTGATCGGGCTACCTAAAGTAATATTTTTCTTAAACCCTGAGATAATTACCGCTCGATCATTCTCAATTTGCATGCGCTTGCCCCGGCCAAATCCTTGTTGACGACGTTTCAATTGCTTATTTATATACTCTGAATCTAATTTTAAACCCGCGGGCATCCCTTCCAGAATAGCGGCTATTCCCTCTCCATGCGATTCACCTGCAGTTAAACACCTCAACATAAATACCTCCTTGCACAAAAGTGTACACCCGCGCAATTTCCGCACAAGGCGATACCGGCGCAATTCAAATAAACGCCGGGTGCCTTATAAACGCGGGATGCCTATTCCCAAAGACCGCGCTTATTCTCGCGCGCCTCTTGGTATAACTTTAAAAATAAATCCGCATATTTTACATTCGGAGGATAAGTCATTAATGAAGCATAGCCCTCCTGCACAATCTTAGCATTTACAAATGTCCCGTCAGTTAGATAAACATAAGCCAAAATTCTTTTATATTTATCGTATCTTTCTACATCAAACTCTAGCTTTACCCTCTTACCTTCAACAAGTTTTTTTGTAAATTCATACGAGATCCTGCCTAACTGTTTGATTGTCTCAACATCCTGCTGGCTACGGCTAGCATCACGATTAAGCTTCTCTGATTCATGCATCTCTGGAGTATCAATACCAATTAAACGCACGCGTTCTCCATTTTCCAACACCAGCGTATCCCCATCTACAACCCTGGTCACTAAGATATTATCATAGTTAAGATTCCTGCCAAAAGGTATCTGAAATTTAACCTCTTCTTTAGAATGATATTTCGGGTCTAAATCACCGCTATAAAGATAACCCGCCCAGGCCAATAATCCCAAAAGCAATGATACAATAACCTTCTTCTTCATTATTCCTCCTTACGCAGGAAGCGCACACCGGCCAATCCTTTAAGGCCGGGTGTCATATAGATATATGACTGATAAATCCTTCCCAACCTCGTAACTCATGTTTTATTATAATATTATTATTAGATAAATCAACCTTTTTGGCATCAAAATAAA
>JAKLQX010000018.1 GCA_022013085.1 Candidatus Omnitrophota bacterium
AAATGGTACTTGGCAGCCGATTAAGGCTTTGAGCAATTTTCCGGCTACTGTATCCTGAAGCAATGTACCGGCTAATTTCTTCTCGCTCCATGAGCGTAATTCTTTGGTATTTAATCATTAGCAACTCCTTTCTCCTGCTATAATAGCAGAAGAAAGGGGTTGCTACTGTGGTAGGCGTACTTACCTAAGTGCCGATAATGCTGAGTTTGGTTGCCTTTTCCAATAAAACCCGGCATTGGTTTAAGTAGTGTAGAAGTAGTGTAGACAGTTTACGTAAGTGTTTGGTAATAAATTAGTTATGAAACAAATACTGACAGAGGGAAGAGAAATATTTCTTTTGTAAATCATTGCATTGTAAGATGTTGCATAAACTGTCTACTGTGATAAGATATTAATATGAAGATATTGAAGAGAATTATTCTTAGTTTAGGTATAGTTTTTATTGCGTTGGTTATTTTGGCGTTGGCCAGTTTTTTATTATAAAAAATCTAAAGATTAAAGATATTGTTGAGCGTGAAATAGAGCAAACTTTAGGGATTAATGTAACTATTGAAAAGTTTGAATTCTCACCGCTGTTAGCGCATATTGGGTTAAGCGGGATAACTGTACATAATCCCGAAGGGTTTGATGAAGATGAACTTGCCTATATAGATGCGATTCATTTAGTATTTGATCCTGTGGAAATTATTACGCTAAAAAAACCTAATATTTATCTTTTTGCTATGGATTTGAAGCGCCTGAATATAATTAAAAACAAAGAAGGCAAAGTAAATATAGAAGGGATTGTTTCTCTTAAGGCTGAAAATGTGGTTCATAGTTACGATATCCCTTTTTATTTTGATGTTGTGGTTTTAAGTATTGGTGAAGTAAAATATGCGGATCATACGCAGGCAGGAAAAAAAGAGCAGAAATATTTAATAGGTTTAAAGAACGCGGCGTTTGTAAATCTTCAGGATGAAACAGAGATCGTTAAAATAGTTGTGGCTAAGGCAATAGAAAATACGGATATAGGTAAATTAATTAATCTTAAAATCATTCCAGTAGTTTCTCAGATTGGAGATACTTTCGATTCAGCCTGGGGAACAGCTAAGACCGCATCAAAAGGAGCATGGAGTATTGCTACCTTGCCGTTCCATCTACTTTTCAAATAAGGACAAAAATTATTTAATTTTACTTGCCAAAGTAAAAAAATACTGTATTCTATAATTATGAACGTAAATTCATTAGTTGAAGAAAGGTTCATTAAAGACAAGCCAGGCGTTCTTCTTAGCAGGAGGCAAAGAGATAAGCTTCTGCGTAGAAGCGATATCCTTAGGGCGGCAGAGCATGTCTTTGCTTTGAAGGGCTATTATGAGGCCACGATGCAGGATATTGCTAAAGAGGCGCAATATGCTACTGGCACTGTTTATCTGTATTTCAAAGATAAAGACGCGCTTTATCTTTCTTTAGTTGAACAAAAATATAAAGATTTGTTGTCTATTTTAAAAGAGGAAACAGCTAAAGCTCATACCGCCAAAGAAAGATTAGAGATATTTATCCGGGAAAATTTATCATTTTTTGAAAGAAATCAAAATTCCTTCCGTATATTTTTTACCGAAAGAAATAAAAGACAGACTATCAAGGTGAGCAAGCTGCATAATTTACCTATAGTTTTGCAGCATAGGGAGTTTGTTATGGATCTAATTAAATCTAGCCAGGATGAAGATTTAGTTAGAGATGATTTCCCGGCCAAACAGATCGCGGATATGCTCATTTCTATTTTAATGTCAGTAGTTTTTAATTGGCTCAGGGATGAAACAAAATCCACAAAAAATTTAAGCCGTATGTCCGATTTTGTTTTAGATATGTTTTTAAACGGAGCAGGAAAGAATAAATGAGATTAAGGTATTTGCAGATTATTATAATCATGGTTACAATTAGTTGTTTTGGTAAATCCTTTGCAGCTAGTGAGGTACTTACCTGGGGCGGATGTATTAAGGAAGCAGCAAAGAATCATCCGGATCTGATTGCTGCGCAGGAAGAAGTGAAGCAATCAGAGGCTTCTAAGCAAGAAACCGCTAGTGGTTTATTTCCTCAGGTAGATGGCCAAGTGAGCGCGTCTACTGCTCAAACTTCGTCTAGTCCAGGAAAAAGCACTAAAGCAGATTCATATGGTTATGGCGTAAGCGGAACTCAACTAATTTTTGACGGGTTTAAAACAATAAATGATATAAAAGCAGCGCAACAGGATGTATCTGCAGCAAAGCAGGGCTTTAAATTTACTTCTACCACAGTCAGGTATAGGTTGCGTTCTGCTTTTGTTGATTTGCTAAAAGCTCAAGAGATGTTGCGTATTACTGAAGAGATCTATAATATTAGAAGAGGAAATTTGGAGCTGATTACTTTGCGTTATGCATCAGGACTAGAGCATAAAGGCGCGCTATTAACTGCGGAAGCGGATTTAGCCGGAGCGGATTATGGAATCTCTCAGGCCAAAAGAAGCCTTGAAGTTGCCCAAGGAGCGTTAGTTAAGGAAATGGGTAGGTCAAAATTAACCCCTATGTTTGCTCAAGGTGATTTTAAAGTTAGGGACAGTGCTCTAGCCAAACCGGATTTTGAACTTTTAATCAAAAATAACGCGTCTTTACAGCAGCTTATGGCTCAGAAGAGTTCAGCGGAATTTAGCTTAAAATCTGCTTATGGTAATTTTTCTCCGCAGTTATCCGGAGAAGGCGGAGCGAATAGAACCGGTTCACACTGGACACCGCGCGGCAATCAATGGAATTTAGGCCTTGTTTTATCCATGCCTATTTTTGAAGGAGGCTTAAGGGTGGCGCAGGTATCCGGGGCACGGGCTTTGGTAAATCAGTTAGCGGAAAACGAAAGAAGCATGCGCGACGGTTTAATTTTAACTTTACAGCAGAGCTGGGCAGCATTGCAGGATGGATTAGAAAATGTTTCTGTGCAGGACAAGGTATTAATTGCTACCCAGGAGCGTTCTAAAATTGCCCAGGCGCAATATTCAATAGGGTTTGTGAGTTTTGATAACTGGACGATTATTGAAGATAATTTAGTAAAAGCTAAAAGGGTTTATTTGGATGCTCAGGCTAGCGCTTTGTTGCTTGAGGCAAAGTGGGTGCAGGCGAAAGGAGAGACTTTAGAATATGAATAAAAAATTAAAAATAGGTTTAGTTCTCATCGGGGTTTTAATTGTTGTTGTGTTTATCATAATGAGGCTCCGGCCAAAGGCAGATACAGATAATATTGTTAAAGAGATAAGCCCGGCTTTCGGTGCGATTGAAACAATGATTTCAACCACGGGTTCGATTTTGCCTAAGAATCGCCTGGAGATAAAACCTCCGGTTAACGGCCGCGTGGAAAGTGTTTTAGTTAAAGAAGGGCAGAAAGTAAAAATAGGAGATACTCTGGCTTGGATGAGTTCTACTGAAAGGGCTGCGCTTTTAGATGCAGCGATGACCCAGGGAAAAGAAAAATTGGAATATTGGCAGGAGGCTTATAAGGCGATAGCGTTGTTATCTCCAATTGATGCTGAGGTTATTGTGGCTACAACTTTAGCCGGCCAAACCGTAACCACTGCAGATGCCGTTGTAGTATTGTCGGATGAGCTTATTGCTCGTGCCCAGGTTGACGAGACTGATATCGGAAAAATAAAACTTGGCCAAAAAGCAGTGATTATGCTGGATGCTTATCCGGATACTAAGATTAATGCCGTAGTGGAGCATATATATTATGAATCTAAGACAGTAAACAATGTTACTATTTATGAAGTTGACCTTATTCCGGAAACGATCCCAGTATTTTTTCGTTCTGGAATGAATACAACCATAGATTTCATAGAAAATAGCAAAGAAGATATTCTGCTTATTCCAGTGGAAGCCGTGTATAAAGATAAAGAAGAAAGTTTTGTTTTAATTAAAAAAGAAGGCCAGAGTGAACTTACGCAGCAGCCGGTTAAAGT
>JAKLQX010000019.1 GCA_022013085.1 Candidatus Omnitrophota bacterium
ACCCTGGCAACTAGCACAGGAGAAGAAACCTGATCTGGATAAACGGCTTTTAATGATTCCACCAGTAGATTTAGATAGAATGCTCAACATTTATACTAACTCTTTAACTCAAGGGGGTAAGGATGTCTTGACCAATCCCTTTTAGACCCCTTTATATGTATATGTTAAACTTATATTTCCTTCTTTCTTTAGATAAATTTATCTTTTCTTTTTCTCGGGAATTGCGACCTTAGGAGAAACCTTCTCCTGCACTATAACTGTCTTGGCTATTTTCTTCCCACCTTTCGTTTCGTAAACAACGCTCACCACATCACCCGTTCTGATATCAATCATCTTTATCCATTTCCCAGATTTAGAAATCTTAGTTGCTTTGTCAATCTCAACTGTGATCAAGGATCCATTTGTAGGCGCTATAGTAACTGTGGATTTCGTCCGATCGTAACCAGAAATCATTCCCGAAACCTTCTGGATAGATTCTGTTTGTTTAGGTATAGGTTTCTTTGAAGCAGGCGGCCTATTGGCCATGCAAAAACTTTGACTACTCAATCCTAATACCATTAAAACAACTATTGCCAAACATAAAATCTCTTTTCTCATATCATCCTCCGGTTAAGTTTAAGGTTATGTTATAATCCAAACGCCAATTAAGATCTCTTTATTTTCTCACCTCCTTTTATTTAATATATGAATTAACCCTTTTCTGCCAACCCGGCAGCCATCTTTTTTCATTACGGCCTAAGGGAGAATTTTCAACTCGAGTTACAAGCACATTATTTGCGGATCGCGTAAATTCTTTGACAGCATCCGGAACTTCATTTTCACCCCGCATTCCTTCTAAAACTTGAAACAACCCCCAACCTTGGCCTCTGTAGTACTCAGATGGCGTTATCCCAAGCCCCTTAAAGTTAGCATAATCTGCCAAAGCATAAACTCCTGAAGGTGTAGAAGCAAGACGGTCAAATTGAAAAGTTATCTTTTCGCGGCTACCTTCCGATACATACTTTAAAATTAATGGCAAAGCCTCTTCTAACCGCTTCATAATAAAGGCAGCCTGTGTAGGTTTTGTCTTTATTAAGAAATTCCTTAATTCCATCAGGCGGCTATCAGATTGCGCACTTAAGAAATTATCCCGTGAATTCCAAGGACATACGGGAAACGGTTTTTTATCAAGCCAACGCGGAATTTTATCTCCAGAAATTTTCGCATGCTCAAGAAACCTTACAAAACTCCCTACAAAAAGCTTTTTACCATTCGCCGGATACCAAATAAAATGCCCAATACCTAAAGACATAAAATCCTCACCCTCATTCCAAACAATTAGATTTGCGTCCTTCGAGGCGCACTCATTATCAAAAACTCTTTCACCGATCTGCTGAATCTCCTGCTGAGTTAATTGCTTTAAAATTACTCCCTGCGCATTGACTTTTGCCATGCTTCCAGTTAAAACTATGAAAACACCCAAAAATATTAATACTTTTATAAATAAACTGCATTTAGCCATTAATTCTTCAGATACCTTTCAAGCGCTTCCCAAGTTTTCGGCCCCACAACACCATCAGGATTCAACTTTTTTGCCTTCTGAAACCTCTTAATAGCGAACTTTGTCCGAGACCCCATCTTACCGTCAATCTCACCTTTATAAAATCCGGCCTTTTTTAAGGACACCTGGATTTGCTTAATATGTTCTTTTGAATTAAGACGATAGTATAGAATCTCATCTTGGACGCTAGATTCATATTTTTGTTTTTTTGGCTTAACTTTTTCGACAATCTTTTCCGTTATATTAGGAACCTTTTCCTCAAAAGCTTTATTTAGTTCTTCCGTACTATCTTCGGGGTCGATCACTTCTTCTGAATTCTTTAAACGCACGAAAATTACAGGAGCTTTTGAAACGCCTTCTACAAATTGTTGTTGACCAGAAACAACCTCTTTTCTCTGGTTAATGTTTTCTTTAAAATACCTGAAGAAATGATAAAAGAAAGGAACCAGGAATAAAATTATAATTATAACGGCTGCTATTCTTTTCATGCCAAACATATAGTAATATTATTTAACAATAACTCCAGGATCTTTCTGCCCTTGATATATCTGCTGCTGCATACCCAATATTTTATTCAAAAATTCAATATCGCGCTTTTCATTTACACCGTAATACTTTGTTAAATTGCCATCTTTAACAATAAACGTGCACCCGTTTAATGCTATTGCTATTAAGATTGCAAATATAAGTTTTATTCCCGTCATACTTTTATTGGATATCTTTGATTCATCTTGGGCTATGAGAATCTTTGCAAACATCCCCGCCACCTAATACTTCTTTTATCTTAGCCATGAGTATATCAACTCCTTGCGATTTGTTGTGATATGCACAGGCCCCTAAGATACTTTGGACTTGGTCTTCAATAGGGTAAACACTTGAGACTATTACTTTCATATGCCGGTCGTATTCTCTGACTACTTCGTACATTGCCTTACCATCTACTTCCGGCATGTTAATATCCAGCAAAACTAAATCGAATGGCTCGCGGATCAAAAAATTAGTTGCTTCTTTTGCACCTGAAGCATATTTTGCCTCAAAGCCCTCTTCTGAAAGTAACCTGGTATACGATTGGCCAATTCTTTGTTCATCATCAATAATAAGGATTTTCTTCAAGTCTTATATCCTCCTGAGCCTGCCAAGCTTACAGCAACTTATTCCCTAACGTGTTTTATTTGCATAATCGAAACATAATAGCAAATTGCACATGAACCAAAGATGAATATTAAATTAATTTTTTGTAATCTTTCTTCTGGCTTTGTTGGGAAAGATGGGAAATAAATCAGGCGTGAAGGATAGGCAGAATTACTGTAAAGGTGGTACCTTCACCGAGTTTGCTTTTTACCTCGATGTCACCGTTGTGGAACTTTGCTATTGATTTTGCGATGCTTAAGCCCAAACCGATACTATCGGCGCTTTCCGCTTGTGATTTTTCTTTATGAAAAAATCGCTGAAATATTTTAGGTAAATCTTCTTCGCTGATGCCTAAGCCTGTATCGGAAACAGAAACCTTCAACACGTTACCTTCCGGCCTAACGGTTAAATTTATTCTTCCTTCCGAAGGCGTGAATTTAATGGCATTCTGAATAAGATTAAAAAACAAGCGGCTCAGATGCAGCTTGTTTCCCTCTAAAGTAACGCTAACCTCGGGAATCTCGGCTGTAAGGTTTATTTGTTTTTGCTTAACCAACGTTTGAGCGCGATTCTGTATATCCGCAAAAAAAGGAATAAAATCAAATGTTTCTTTTTTGATATTATCCGGGTTGTAATCAAGTTTTGCTAAAAAAACCAAATCTTCGACAATGCGGATCATTCGATTTGCTTCTTCAATATTAACGCTCAAGGCCTTTCTATAATCTTCAACCTGCCTATCCTTACGCAATGCAATCTCGGACTCTCCTTTAATAATTGCCAGCGGAGTCTTTAATTCATGGCCAATACTTGAGCTAAATTCCTTTATGTATTCAAAAGACCTCTCCAGCCGCTCTAGCATCAAGTTTATCGATTTAGCGAGATATTCCATTTCTGTTTCCAAATTCGCGGTACTGACCCGCCCGCTCAGGCTTTTAAGGTTAATATTGCGCGTAGTTACCGCGATGTCTTCAACAGAGGATAGTATTCTTCTCGTTAACAAAAAAAACATGAAACCAACTAAGCCAATTATGACAAGCGCGGGAACTGTAATCAAAATCATCATTCCCATGACTTTTTTTTGTAAAGAAGCCTCTGATTTTTTAATAATTGATTCGTTAATGCGAAGGTAGTCCTCGCACTTTTGGTATAGAGCCTCGAAAGCTTTCCACATATCTTTCAGGAGAATTTTTTTTGCACCCTTTATATCCCCCGATTCATAAAGCTGCTTAGCTCTATAACGTTCGCTTTCATACGTTTTGTAAAGAAGCTTAATATCTTTAATAATACTTTTTTCGGGAGGTGTCAAAGCGGCGTCCATTGCCTTGCTAAGCCAATCCTCGAAATTTGCTTTTTTTTCTTCAAGTTTTTTAAGCCAAATAGGATCGCCGTCTAAAAAATAATTTCCCAAAAACCCTTTTTGACTAAGTAAGGCCAATTCTAATTCTTCCGCCGCCTTGAGAGACGAAACGTTATCTCTCATCGTATTGAGAAAAACATTTTGCATGTTACGCGTAGTTACAAAAGCCAGGATTACCGTGAAAGCACATAAAAATACCATTACCAAAAAACCCGCCATAACTTTTTTACGAAAAGATTTTTGCATCGTTATTCCTTAAGCATGTAGCCGGTACCGCGAAGAGAATGAATAAGCTTTTTCTTAAGACCTTGATCAATCTTGTTGCGCAATCGGTTAATAAAAACGTCTATGACATTAGTTAAGCTATCAAAATCCTCGTTCCAAACGTGTTCTGATATCTGGGTCCTTGTTACTACTTGATTAGCATGAAGCATGAGATACTCCAGTAAACAATATTCCTTACCGGTCAAGATTATCTCTTTTTTTGCCCGTATGATTTTATGAGTGAGTTGATTCAATTCAAGATCCGCAACCTTAAGAACAGGGCTTTTATCCAGGCGCTTCCTGCGTAAAAGCGCGGCAATCCGCGCCAGAAGCTCATCGAAATCAAACGGTTTAGCCAAATAGTCATCCGCCCCGGTCTCAAGGCCCAATACTTTATCCTTAACGTCATCGCAGGCAGTAAGCATGAGAATAAAGGTATCTATTTTCTTAGCCCGTAAATCCTTACAGATAATAAAACCGGTAGTATCCGGGAGCATAATATCGAGGATTATCAAATCGTAGGGATTTGTTTCCGCCAAGAAAAGCGCCTTTTCTCCGTTTGGGGCAACATCGACCACATAACGCTCCTCTTGGAGCCCGCGCTTGATAAAACTCGCCATATTTTTTTCGTCTTCAACTAATAATATACGCATTGTGATTTTGTGGTTATTCTTATTTTAAGTACGACATAAAAATAAAACGCCATCCCTCAGCAAAACTGCAAGATGGCGGCCCGACCATCTAATAAATCCTCTGGGGATGCTTAGTTATTCCCAGACCACTTGTGCTAAATTCTTAAATGCAATGTACCACAATTAAATAAAATTTCAATAAATCAATGAGGTACCCCCCACCCTAAAAACGCCCAATAATTTTCGGTAACGAAGAAACCCTCCCTCACAGACAGAAAACCCACGCTCATCAATAAGATTCTACAGAAACGTGTTTCAACAACCCAAAACTCACAATTTCCTACCTTCCTACAAGATGTTTCCGAAGCGAACCCTGCGCTTTTGAACCTCATTCGAGGACAACCCAATAGAAACATCTACTTCAAGCCGATTGATAGCTTCATCAACAGGCAACGAATGCCAAAGTTCTTTAGTAAAATCTGGTATTTCATCAAACATGCTCTATTCCTTAAAACTATTAATAAGTTTACAAAAATTGTTTTTAAACCTATTATTCTGGATAAATGTATTGGCAATTACTCTTGCTCTACCTGAGAGCTTTTTTCTTAAAGTACGATTTCTTATCAAAGACTCGTATTTATTGGAAAAATTACCATCATTTGCTTCGAAAAATAACGCGGCGTCCTTAAACTTTTCCAAAACCGGAAGCCGATTTAAAAGTAGGGCATTTCCACAAAATGCTCCTTCGTGGGTACTCAAAGAAAACGACTCACTTAAAGAGCTATTTATATAGATATCGCTTAAATAATAATACTGAAACAATTCGCTTTTCTCCAGATGCCTTTTATAAAAGAACTGCCTGGGAAATCTCCTGCACAAGCTTAACAATCTTTTATACAGGTCTTTCTCCAGTGATCTACCCACAAAAAAGAGTTTAAGATGCCGATGCCTCTGGAGAATCTTAGGTGCTTCCTCAAGCAAAATGTGAGCCCCTTTTATCCTCTCAAGCCTACCTACATAAAGCGAAACAATATCATTCCTTTTGATATTATACATATCCTTTATCTCTTCTACCCTCTTTCTGTCTACCCTGAAGGTTTCAACCGAATTCTCAATAACAACCACCTTATCTATAAAAGAGGGAAAATATCTGATAAAATTATCGTATTCATAAGCAGAAGGACAAATTATCCTATCCGCCAATTCAATCATCTTCTCCTGATTATGCAAAAAGTGGTTTAACGTCCTAAATCCGGATTCTTTCTCTCTTCTTAATATACTATGAAAATGGTATATAATTTTAGGCTTTCTTCCTTTTTGTGTCTTAATTTTCTTAAGCTCTTTAGTCCAATTTACAAAATGATGGATTATGTAGCCAAATTTACACCAGTCATATTCCCTTAGGAACGCCCCGAGATTGCGGTAGTCTTTTATGGAATCATCCGGAAACAGCAACTTAACGGGGTATTTTCTGGCAAAATCAGGGCTTATAAGAACGTAAGTTTCATAGCCCATAGCCAATAGAACACTCCTGCTCTGTGCTACAATCTGGCCCACTCCACCACAGTATGACTTGCCGGTGGGATATTCAAATGAAATAAGTAGTATTTTCTTCATAGATTTTGTATGCCTTTGGACAACTTTAAAATAAATATTATCTAATTATTGCTTGGTCACAAACAACGTCTGCGTAGGATAGGCAAACTCTATACCGCGTTTTTCAAACTCCTCTTTAATCGCGAAATTAATCTCCTGTTGGATGTCCATATATTTGTTATAATCGGGACTTGAAACAAAATATACTACCTCAAATATAAGGCTGAAATCTCCGTAACTAAAGAAGTGGGCGCGGTCAAAAGCCGCGTCTTTGGTATTTTTAATAATCTGCTCAATAATTTTTGGGATTTCCTTTAGCTGATTAAGCGAAGTCTGATATGTTACCCCTATACGGAATAAAACGCGCCTTTTCTCCATAAGCCTATAATTACGCACGCGCGAATCTGTAAGATCGGTATTGGAAAATATCACCTGTTCACCGCCTAAACTGCGTATACGTGTGGTTTTTATTCCAATGTACTCAACGGTACCCATAAAATCGCCGATAATTATAAAATCCCCTATTTTGAAAGGGTGGTCAAACACTATAGAAAAATAACTGAAGAAATCTTTCAAAAGCGCCTGCGCTGCTATAGCCACCGCAATGCCGCCGATTCCTAATCCGGCGATTAACGTAGAGACTTTATAACCAAGGTTATCCAATAAGATTACAATCGCCAGAACCCAGATCAAAATTTTAACAGCCCATAACATGCCATCAAGGCTGCGCACCACTGTAGGATCTTGCTGCTTCTTGACAAGATATGTATTAATTCCCCAACCAGCAAGCATAACCACTATGCGCGCCGCAAAAAAAGTGATAATAATCATCTCCAACGCGTTAATTAGAGTGCCAGCTCCGGAAGGTAATTTTAATGTCTTTGCGCTTACATAAAAGCAACTAATGTATAATGCCGGCAGGCCGATCTTTTCCAATATTTTTATTAAGAAATCATCAAATTTTGTAGTAGTTCTTTCCGCAAATTTCTTAAGGCGCTTTATCATAAAACGGATAACCACTTTAACAAAGAGTATGCTAAGAACTAATGTTAATAAGGAAATGATGTAATCCAAGATACGATTTCCGAAAAATACCTGCTCCAAAATCTTTAAATTCATAACAGCTTCCCTCCTTTAAATACTAAATACAAATATTCCGATAAAAAGATAACCAAACCATGCCCTAACCACGGACAGATTCACGCTACCTTAGTCTCACCGCTAAATCAATCAGAGATCTTATTAAAAATGATTTTAAAAACATGATTGCCAAAAACGCAATTATCGGTGAGATATCTATACCGAATTTCAAGTTCAAAGGCAATATCTTCCTAATCGGATAAAGTATTGGTTCGGTTGCCTTATATAGAAACTGAACTATGAAGTTATGCGGATCGGGACTAACCCAGCTAATCAGAGCGCGGATTAAGATTAACCAATAAAGTATAGAAAACCCGACATCTAAAATTCGGGATTCTGCTCATAAGAGCCAGCGTAAATATTAATTGCTTCGACATCGGCCTTCCCGACAATAGACTGCGCCTGCTTGTGCTCATGCTCTCCGACAAACGAGCAAAGGTAGAAATAGCAATGTGAAGTCTTTACTTCTTTGATATTTGCCCCTATTCGTTTAAACAATTCTCTGCTTCTGCGATCAGTTCTGCGATCAACTCTTTTACTGAGATTATCTTATTAATCCGATAAGCATTACTGCCACACATAGCAAACCCCTTGTCCAGGTCTCCTCGATAAGCATTTAAAAGCGCCTTGGCAATGCAATAATTAACTTTTTTGG
>JAKLQX010000020.1 GCA_022013085.1 Candidatus Omnitrophota bacterium
GAGTTTAAGGATTTAGATATAGGCAATTTAAAAATAGGGCTGCCGATCATTCAGGGCGGAATGGGGGTACGTGTGTCTTCGTCTTCATTGGCTTCGGCAGTATCTAATGAAGGTGCTCTTGGGGTGATTGCCGCAGTAGGACTGGGGGAGGAATGCGGTGATGAAAAGCGCGATTATAAGATGCGTTCGCGCGCGGAACTAACAAATATCATTCGAGAAACTAAGCGTTTGACGAAAAATCCATTCGGCGTAAATATTATGTGTGTTCTTACTAATTACGATGAGTTAGTCCAGGCGGCTCAAGCTGAATCTGTGGATGTAATTATTTCCGGAGCTGGTTTGCCATTACGCTTGCCATCTTTAATTAAGAATAATCAGACTAAACTTGTTCCGATTGTTTCTTCCGCTCGGGCAGCATTGATTATCTGCAGTACTTGGGCCAGGAGGTATAAGCGCTTGCCTGATGCTATTATTGTTGAAGGGCCGCTTGCCGGTGGGCATCTGGGTTATAGTTTGGCCGAGCTTGCTGATGAAGAGCATTTTTCTCTGGATAATATTCTGGTTGAGGTTTTGAAAGTTACGCGCGCTTTTGAGAACGACAAATCGCGTATTCCTGTTATTGCCGCTGGAGGGATCTTTGATGGCAAAGATATTGCCAGGGTTATGCGTTTAGGCGCAAGCGGAGTACAGATGGCTACACGTTTTGTCTGTACGCATGAATGTGATGTATCTCTAAAATATAAAGAGGCATATATCGCAGCCAAAAAAGAGGATATCATAGTTATCCAGAGCCCGGTGGGGCTGCCGGGAAGGGTTATTAATAATGAATTTGTGGAAAAAATTTCTAAAGGTGAACGAATAGATTTTGGCTGCGAATATCAATGTTTGTATACTTGTGATGCCAAAAAAGTTAATTATTGCATTGCCAAGGCGCTTTTAAATGCTTATCGAGGAGACCTGGACAAGGGGTTTGCTATGTGTGGCAGTAATGCTTATCGGATTAATAAGATAATCTCAGTAAAAGAATTGATCTGTGAACTTGTTACAGAGGCAGAAGCTTGTTTAAATACACCACTCCTGTGATTTGCGATAAAATCCACTTCTAAAAATAAAATTAAAGGCATAGGGTATGGTTTCCGTTAATGATTTATCATTACAATTCGGTCAGCGTAAACTTTTCTCGCAGGTTAATATTATCTTTTCACCAGGGAATTGCTATGGTTTGATCGGCGCTAATGGTTCGGGTAAATCGACATTTTTAAAGATTCTTTCTGGCGAAATTGATTCAACTGGCGGTAATGTAGAGATTTCTTCTGGGAAGCGCGTGTCTACTTTAAAGCAGGATCAGTTTACTTTTGACGAATGCGTGGTGTTAACCGCTGTGATTATGGGGCATAAAAAGTTGTATGAAATAATGATTGAAAAAAATGCACTGTATTCCAAAACACCTTTTACAGATAACGATGGTATACGTGCATCAGAACTTGAAGGCGAATTTGGGGAGCTCCAAGGTTGGAACGCTGAATCTGAAGCTGCTAAATTATTAAGTGAGCTAGGCATTGATGAATCATTGCATACCGTGCAAATGAAACAGCTGGAAGCTGGACAGAAGGTACGAGTATTATTAGCTCAGGCATTATTCGGTAATCCGGATATTTTGTTGCTAGATGAACCTACGAATTATTTAGATGTAGAATCAAGTATGTGGCTTGAAGAGTTTCTTTGTAATTTTGATAATACTGCTATTGTTGTTTCGCACGACAGGCATTTTTTAGATAAAGTTTGTACTCATGTCGCGGATATCGATTTTGGTAAGATCCATCTTTATCCGGGTAATTATACTTTTTGGTCAGAAGCAAGCCAGCTTTCTGCGCGGCAGCGTGGCGAACAAAATAAAAAAATTGAAGAAAAGCGTAAAGAATTAAAAGAATTTATTATGCGTTTTGCTAATAATGCTTCTAAGTCCAAGCAGGCTACTAGCCGCAAAAAAATACTTGAAAAACTCACCGTAGAAGATATCGAGCCATCTTCGCGTAAATATCCTTACATTAACTTTGAACAGGAACGTGAAGCAGGCAATGAGCTAATAGGCATAAACAATCTGTTTAAAGCAGTTGATGGTCAGGTTATGTTTGAAAGGTTGAATATTACTATTCATAAGGGTGATAAAGTTGCTTTTGTTGGCCCAAATGATCTTGCTAAAACCGTACTTTTTCAGATTTTAATGAATGAAGCTCAGGCAGATAACGGGACTTTTAAGTGGGGTTTTTCAACTAAGCGCGCGTATTACCCGAGAGATAACTCTGCTTTTTTTAAAACAAGCCTAAATATCGTTGATTGGCTTAGGCAATATTCAGCAAATACCGAAGAGGAGTTTATTCGTGCTTTCTTAGGGCGTATGCTTTTTTCAGGAGAAGAATCGCTTAAGCCAGTGGATATTTTATCTGGAGGAGAAAAAGCCAGATGCATGTTTTCGCGGATGATGGTTAGTCAGCCTAATGTGCTTATTTTAGATGAGCCAACTAATCACTTGGATCTGGAGTCTATCACATCCTTAAACAGGGGTTTGGAGAAATTCCACGGGACAATTTTATTTTCTTCCCATGACCACCAATTAGTTCAGAGTGTGGCTAATCGTATTATTGAGATTACGCCTAAAGGCTATATTGATCGCGTAGGTACAACCTTTGATGAATATTTGGAAAGCGAGCAGATAAAGCAGCAGCGCCACCAATTATATGCAGCAACAAATTAGAAATAATACTATGGAGAAACTACTGTTTCATCATATCGATTGACAATAGAATAGTTATATTATAGTATGCAGTAGCGACGAGAGTAGTGAAAATTAATAGACATCCTATAAGGAGTAAAGATAAATTTTAGGCATATGTCAAAGAGCAATCGTTCTTTTAAAACTAAACGTAACTAAACACCCGGGCAGGGTTATAGTCTTGCCCGCTGTGAAGCATACTTAGGCATAAATGGGCTAATTTTTTAGCCACGCAGATAAGCGCCTGTTTTGGTTTTTTGCCTTGAGATATCTTCGTATGATACAGGTTGCGTAACTGAAGGTTATGTTTTAGACAGGCCACAGAAGCCATATAAAGAGCGTGTCTTAAATAGGC